>DAOUWN010000274.1 GCA_030667105.1 Deltaproteobacteria bacterium | reverse complement strand
GACGCGAGCCCCGGCTGCCCATCATATTCAGTTCAAGGTCTCTGGCAGGGACGCCCACGCGGGCGCTGCCCCAGAGAAAGGGATTAATGCGATACACCTGGCCAGTCGAGCCATCTCAAAGATCAGCGTGGGCCGCATTGACGAGGAGACAACGGTTAACATCGGATTGATCGAGGGGGGCACAGCCACTAATATCGTGCCTCACCTGGTAACCGTGACTGGAGAGGTTCGCAGCCACACCCCGCAGAAACTGGATCACGAGACAGACAAGATTATTGGGTGTTTTGAACGAGAGGTCTCAGCTTATAGGGAGGCTTTTCCTGCAGATGATGGACTTCCGAGGCTTGAGACGGCAATTCGGCAGGATTTTGCAGTGTTGAAAATTCCTGAAGATCACCTGGTTGTCACTATGGCCAGAGAGGCTGCATCTCACCTTGGCCGTGAGATGAAGCCCAAGACAAGTGGCGGCGGCAGCGATGCAAATATATTCTTTGGGCATGGGATTGTCGCAGGGATACTCGGAACGGGTATGAAGGACATGCACACTGTGCGCGAGTCGATCCGGCTGGATGACATGGTTACGTCTGTTGAGCTACTGCTTGAGATCATACAGGTTCATGCCAAGAGGTAGGGAATCTTGTCCCCCGTGTGCTTTGACTCTCAAGGGGTTGTGTGCTAGAAAATTTCGGCAGGGTATGACAGATTGACAGATTTAGCGGCTGACAGGACGTAAATGGGGATGAAGATTGCCTACTTTGACTGTTTCTCCGGGATCAGCGGTGACATGATTCTCGGGGCGTTGATCCAATTGGGGGTTCCACCTGGTTTTATTGAAGAAAATATTCGAGCTTTGCCCCTTGAAGCCTTTCATCTGGAGATTGCTGAAGCCGAGCGGATGAGCATCCACGGCCGGCAGGTACACGTGGTGGTTGATAAGAAGGACAAGTGTGCCAGAAATTATAAGGACATCCGAGGCCTTATCGAAGGGAGTCAGGTTTCTGAAAGGGTAAAGCGCCTCAGCCTTAAGACCTTTGCCCGACTGGCAGAGGTTGAGGCTGGTATTCACAATTGTCCAAAAGAGCACGTCCATTTTCATGAACTCGGAGGAGTGGATGCTATTGTCGATATCGTGGGAGCTGCTCTGGGGGTGGAATGGCTCCAAATTGGCAAAACAACGGCTTCTGAGATCCCAGTGGGAAGAGGCTTTGTAACCTGCGATCACGGAAGACTTCCTGTGCCGGCCCCGGCCACAGTGGCTCTCCTTGAAGGAGTGCCTGTGTACGGCGCCGGTGTTTCTCATGAACTGGTTACCCCAACCGGAGCAGCGATCATCACATCGCTTGCCGAAGACTTTGGCCCGATGCCAAGGATGCGCATTCGCCAGGTGGGTTACGGTGTTGGGGCACGGGACCTGAAAGAAATGCCCAACTTGCTAAGGGTCATCGTAGGGGAGCCTGAATCTGTGTGTGAGGCAGATTGTGTCACGGTCGTGGAGACCAGCATCGATGACATGAATCCTGAGATATTCGGATTCGTCATGGAGAGGCTTTTTGAAGATGGGGCCCTGGATGTAATCTGGATTCCAATCTTTATGAAGAAGAATCGACCTGGAACCATGATCCAGGTTATATGTAAGGAAATCGACCGAGAAAAAGTGGTGCACCGGATACTATCTGAGACCACGGCCACTGGTGTGCGGCACTGCCGGGCGGACCGGATAAAGCTGCCCAGAAGACTCAAAGAGGCCGCCACGTCCTTTGGCAAGGTACGGGTGAAGGAGATTTCAGACCTGACGGGTAAGGTCTCTGTGGTGCCGGAATATGAGGAGTGCAAGAGGATTGCCCTGGAGAAGAACATGCCCCTGAAGACGGTCTATGCTGCCGTCTTAAAGGAGACTTCGCAGTAGGAAAGCATTGCACGGCACGGCATCGTCAGAGTCGAGCGAATTTACCGGAATTGCATAACTGAACAAACCTATAACTTCAGAGGGTTACCGGGGGCTATGACGGGGCGTTGCATTGCATAGCGGCATTCGACAAAGATTTGTGGTTGTGTTAGCAACAGGATTTTACGCGGGCTGCATCCCTTTTGCCTCCGGCACTTTTGGCACCTTAGCTGCGGTTCCTCTATGCTATCTCCTTGCTATGCTTGGCCCACTTGAGGGGGCGTTGTTCGTTGCGGTGTTTACCGGGTTTGCCGTGTGGGTATCAGGTGAAGCAGAAAAGATATTTAACAAGAAAGACAGCGGCTTAATTGTTATAGATGAGATGGCAGGGTTTCTGGTTACCATGTTTCTCATCCCTTGGAACGTAAAGACTCTGGTGACAGGGTTCTTGCTTTTCAGGTTCATGGACATTGCCAAGCCCTTTCCTATCAGGAGGCTGGAATCGACGTTGCCCGGCGGCTGGGGTGTTGTGGGCGATGACGTACTTGCAGGGATTTATGCCAACGCTGTTTTGAGAGTTGTTATGAAGCTCTTTTGGAGTTGAAATTGAAGGATGCAAGACGAATCCCTTGAACAGGAAGTGGCCAGGGCGCTTTTTTCTCTGAAGATAACCATTGCAGTAGCCGAGTCGTGTACTGGCGGGTTGATTTGCCATCGACTCACCAACATTTCAGGCAGTTCGGACTATTTGGAGATGGGGGTTGTGACGTACAGCAACCGGTCCAAGATCGAGTTCTTGGGGGTGCCTGAGGGGATTATCAAAGAACACGGAGCCGTGAGCGAAGCCTGCGTCAGGGAGATGGCGATGTGCGTCAAGCGGTTGGCAGGCACTGATCTGGGTATTGCGGTCAGTGGGATCGCAGGCCCCACAGGCGGCGCTTCTGACAAACCAGTAGGCACGGTTCATATGGCCTTGGCCTGGAGCCAGGATGTGGTGTCATGGAAATATCACTTCAAAGGGAGCCGAAGAGAGATCAAAGAACAGGCTTCAGAGGAGGCGTTGAAGAGGATACGAGAACGCTGCGAGTCAATAGAACATGGGTGAGAAGATACGCACCTTCATAGCGATCGGTTTGCCGGAATTCGTTCTTCAGGCAATTGCAGAAACCCAGGAGACGCTCCGGGGATCAGGCCTTGACATCAGATGGGTTCGCAGGGAAGGCATCCACCTGACCCTGAAGTTCCTGGGAGATATTGACAGGGATGATGTAGGGAAGATTCAGGCAGCCATGGAAGAAGCCGCCAAGGGCATTTCCCCTTTTACGTTGACGGGGGATGGGGTTGGGGTTTTTCCGGATTTCAGGCGTCCGCGTGTCATCTGGGCGGGGATATCAGGAGACGTGCAGGCCTTGTTCGCACTTCAGAGCGCTTTGGAATCTCAGCT
>DAOUWN010000010.1 GCA_030667105.1 Deltaproteobacteria bacterium | reverse complement strand
GGCATGACAGAATCCAGAATTTGGTGTCAACGGTAAGTGTCGTTGTAGGGATAAATTCGATAACGAATTTATTTAGACTTCGGCTGAGCTCAGTCGAAGCCCTCAGGACTTAGGAAGGGATTGCGACGTCCTGTTATTTGTTGTATCTATCCAGAAAAGCAACGTCAGGGTGAACTGACCTGACTTACGAATAGTGTGCTGAAAACCGCATTTCGGTATATGTGATAGTACAGAGGGAAGAATGTCTGACAACTTGTATCGAAGAATCTTGGCCTGTTCCTTTTTCATTTTAGCCATCCTGGCTGTACCGCTCATGGCAGGCAACGAAGATCCAGTCATAAGAGTGGTTGAGGATTTTTCCAGGTTCAAGGCCGGTACGTTTCCTGAGGGCTGGAAATGTCGTTGGGGACAGAAAAGCAAGGCAGAAAAGATATATGCGGCAAGAACAAGCGAGGAAGGCTACATTGAAGCAAAAGCCATCAGTTCGGACGTTACCATAGCCAAGAAGTTCGAATATGACCTCAAGAAATATCCCTTCTTGAGCTGGCAGTGGCGGGCCATTGAGATCCCTGAAGGTGGCGATGAGAGGTATAAGAAAACGGGAGATAGCGGGGCCGGTATATACGTGATCTTTCCTGGTCGCTTCAGACCGGAAAACATCAAGTATGTTTGGAGCGCTTCTGTGCCCGAAGGCACAACCACCGATAGCCCATACAACAACAAAACAAAAATCGTGGTGCTCAGAAACCAATCAACGCCTCTTGGAATTTGGGTTTCTGAAAAGGTAAATGTCTACGAAGATTACAAAAGGCTTTTCAGCCAAGAGCCCCAGGCGGTACAGGGCATTGGAATCATGTCTGATTCAAACGACACGAAGTCAAGAGCTGAAGCCCATTACAGGGAGATATGCATAAGCAAGAAATGACGGCATCCCTTTTATGAGCCTTACGAGAGTGTTTATTCACGGCCTTGATGGCAGCAGCAGTGGGACCAAAGGCCGGTTTTTCAGGAAAACATGCCCTGACATGCTAATCGAAGATTTTTCCGGAACCCTCCAGCAGCGAATGGACAAACTGAACAGGCTTCTTTCTGACAAGACATCCTTGATCATTATCGGCTCAAGTTTCGGAGGGCTGATGGGTGCGATATTTGCATGCAAAAACCCAGAAAGGGTCAAGAAGCTCGTACTCTTGGCCCCGGCCCTTACGTTTCCAGAATTCGAGGCCCATCTACAAGAAAAGATTGATATTGCGGTGACTATCTATCACGGGCAAAATGATGACGTTATACCTGTTGGGCCTGTTCACGAAATTGCGCGGACGGTGTTCCGCAACCTGACCTTTAACGTTGTTGAAGATGACCATGTGCTGAGCAACACCTTCATGTCCATGGACTGGGACAGCCTCCTTGAAATGCGGCGAACCCTAAGTTTGTTCACATGCCAACGACTCGACAACAAATGATCGTGCTGCTCTCCAAAGGGGAATGCAGAGCCAGGGATCTTTCACAGCTGCTCGGCATCAGGGAGAAGGAGGTGTACGCCCATCTTTCCCACATTGAACGTTCTGTTGCGCCACAAAAGAAGAAGCTCATTATCATAGCTTCCAGGTGTCTTTCGTGCGAATATGTTTTTGACAGGAGAAAGCGCTTTACCAAACCGGGCAGATGCCCCCGCTGCAAGAGCGAACGTATCCAGGAGCCCACGTACCGGGTTGTGTAGGAGAACGGTCATCATGATAGACATTAGTGAAATGACAGTGCTGATAGTCGACGACATGCCGAACATGATCACGACCATCCGCAGCATGATGAAAGTGCTAAAATACGGAAAAACATTCCTGTCTGCCGCCAACGGAGCCGATGCCTGGCGGATATTGAAAAAAGAACCGCTGGACATGGCGATCCTGGACTACCATATGCCGGGTATGAGCGGAGCGGAACTATTGAGTCGCATAAGAGAAGACAGGGATCTAAGAGATCTTCCGGTAGTCATGGTTACGGCCCAGGCTAATAGAGAATTTGTAGCGGAGGCTGCTGAATCAGAGATAGATGCCTACATATTGAAACCGGCTACCGTCAAAGTGTTGGGCGACAAGATCCTAACAGTAATTGAAAGCGCCAACAATCCTTCTCCCATGGTTTTTCATTTGAAGGAAGCAAAAAGATTTGAGGAAAATGGAGACATAGATGCTGCTATAGAAGAAGCGGAACTGGCCGTGAACGCCAACCCGACCTCCTCGAGACCTCCGCGTGAATTGGGTTATTACTATTTCAAGAAGGGCGACCTCAAAGAAGCCGAAAAATGGCTATTGAAAGCCGGCCTGATGAATTCCCTTGATGTCTTTGCTTTTCACTATTTGGGAGAGCTATACTTAAAGGTCAACGACATAGAATCGGCATCTGAATACTTTGAGAAAGCCATGAGCATAAACCCGCGTCACGTGACGCGAGCCATCTATTTCGGCACGACCCTGCTTGAGAGAAAAATATTTCGAAAGGCCGTTCAAGTCTTTGAAAAAGCGCTTAATGTGTCGGGAAACGACCTGAAATTGCGAGAAGAGATAGCCGGTTTGTGTATCAAGAAAGGGGCAAAGGAGTATGGCGCCAAGCTTCTAGAGTCTATGCTCAGGACAGAGTCGAAGAGAACTGACCTCCTTTTTTTGTTGGGAGTAACCCTGGAAGAACTTGGCCAGAATTCCAAGGCGCTCGCCTACTTGACCCGTGCCGAAAAAGAAGACAACAAGAACCACGATATCAAGATGCATCTTGCCAGAGTCTATCTGGCCCTTGGCAAGACAATTCGAGCTGAAAAACCCTTGATGGAAATATTGGAGGTTAATCCAAAAAATAAGGAAGCCCTAGGCCTTTTGAAACAGTGTGTCTAACTCGCTTTCACGGGAATTTCCTTGTCGTATAAAATCGAGAAGCGATTTTATGAGGATGGTCCGATGACGAATGAAAAAAGACTTCTTGAGATATTGCTTGCTATCACCAATATATCCAACGACAGGAAGATTGAATTTCGGATAAAACTGCAGCTCATTCTTCTTGAAATCGTCAATTGCATGCAGGCCAAGTCTGGGTCAATCATGCTTCTCAAAGGCCGCAAGGTCCTGGAAGTGGCAGCTTCGACAAATTCCAAATTGATAGGTCATAAACAAGAACTAGATGAGACATCGCCTTCTTCCTGGGTTGTCAGGAATAAGGCCCCTCTCTACGTGGACAAAGCTGCCGGACATGAGAGTTACCACAAAAAACTCGCTCACTATGAGAAAACGGCCTTTTTTGTGGCGCCCATAGTCAGCGATAAAAAGGTGATCGGAGTCCTGAACGTAACGGACAAGATCGGTGAGGACGTGTTTGCAAAATGGGAGCAGGAGATTTTTTTAAGAATCGCAGGGCATGTCATCAGCGCCCTTAAAACCCAGCGCCTGACCAAATCCTTAAAGAAAAACAGGAGAGCCCTTCAGAAAAAGAACCTTCAGTTAAAAAAACTGGAGAAGCTCCGGACAGACCTTTTCAACATGTTGATTCATGATCTGAAAGGGCCGATTTCCGAGGTCATGGCCAACCTTGATATCCTCTCCTATACGGTTGTCGATGAAAATCGCCAGTATGTTGAATCGGCTCAGATAGGCTGCGACACATTGATTAGAATGATCTCCAACCTATTGGATATTACTCGACTCGAGGAACGCAAACTCGAACTACTCTATGAAAGAATAGATCCGAAAGACCTCGTCAAGGAGGCCCTAGGCCGGTTGTTCAGGGTAGGCAAAACAAGCAAGCTATGTTTTGTGGAAAAGGCGCCTCCTCCTACGACTACGGATGTTTTATGGGGAGATCGGGGGATTCTGCTCAGGGTCCTGCAAAATCTCCTTACCAATGCCATTCAATATTCTCCCCCCGGGGAGACCATTGAGGTAGGTTTTGAGTACCCGAAATCCCCAAACATCAGGTTTTTCGTCAAGGACAACGGTCCCGGTGTCCCTGCCGAATACCGCCAGGCCATTTTTGACAAATACGTGCAGCTTGACAAGAAAGCGGACGGCCGCACTTACACGACAGGCATGGGCTTGACCTTCTGCAAGATGGCTGTCAAAGCCCATCGTGGCACAATTGGCGTAACCACCGAGGCCCCCAAGGGAAGTCGCTTCTGGTTTGTCCTCCCCGTAGAAAAAAAGCAGGGTTGATGAACTCACAAGAAGTTATCAAATGGACGGCTTCGCCAGGAATCTTTCCTCGACAAGGTCCGCGAGACCCTTTATGTCGTCGAGTTCAAATCGAGGCACACCAAGGTCAAGGGGAATATCAGATACCAGGGCCACAAGCCTGTCATCCTTTCCGCAAAGGGGCTTATCATGGACCTGGCTCCGAAAGACTTCTATCTTGGGCTTGTGTTGTTTCTTGTATCCTTCGGTCAAGATGATATCAGCGTCCTGAAAGTATTTTGACGCAAGGCCGTCAAGTGTCTCTTCGGCCTCCACATCCTTGATAAGCGCCACCTTCTTGGGCGATGAAATGGCTACGGAACAGGCTCCGGCGTGTTTGTGACGCCAGCTGTCTTTGCCCTCATGGTCTATGTCAAAGCCATGGACATCGTGTTTGATCGTGCCAATGCTGTAGCCCCTTGCCTTGAGTTCGGGCACCAGCCTTTCCAAAAGGGTCGTTTTCCCGGCGTTTGACTTGCCCACAATCGAAACGATCGGAGGCGCGACAGATTCTTGCCCGTGGTGTGCGGTTGGCCATTGAAAAAAGGCGTTTTGAGCATGATTCAGCAATTGGACAGAGACCGCCTCTCCCTTGCTTAGCCGACTCTTATCCGATCGGACAATAATAAGCCCGTTAGCCCTTTTCATAGCAGAGAAGACTTTCACCTCCGGTCCGACAAGAGGAAGCACGCGGTACCGCGAATCCTCCTCCCTGACCAACCCTTGAACCAAATGATCCGTTCCAGGCCTTTTTTTGATATCCTGTTCAAGAATAGCTTTGATGGACGGCATCCTGTCTATTTTAGCACCCGTTAGTCGCAAAAGGGCCGGGAGAACGAGCACGTAAAACGTTACGTAGACCGCACTGGGCTTGCCCGGCAAGCTCAAAACGGGTTTCCCGTCATAAAAGCCGAAAGAGGTGCCTTTGCCGGGCCGCATGGACACACCGGCAAACTTCAGGTCAATCCCGATCTCGCCTATCAAGGCACGGGTTAGGTCTGAATGGGCATTTGAAGTACCTCCGGTAGTGATAAGAATATCGCTTTTGAGTCCTTCTCCAATATCTTTCCTGATGGCGTTCTTGTCATTCCTGGAGATCTTTGAACAGTTTACATGGCCGCCGTGTTCTTTGATCATGGCCGACAACATATAGATGTTACTGGCCACGATCTCGTGGTCTTTGCGCCTATCGTTAATATCAACCAACTCGTTTCCAACGGCAAGCACACACACTCGAGGCCTTCTGGTCACGGGCACTTCTCTCGTTTGCAAGGTGGCCAGGATACCAAGGACCGCGGGTGTTATCAGGTCTCCGGCTTCAACGACCAGGCTGCCCCTCTTCATGTTTTCCCCTTTTTTGGAAACATACTGAAACGGCGGGACTGCAGCCCGAAATTCAATAAATCCTGCGCTGTATCCTGCATCTTCTTCTTTGACAACCGCATCTGCCCTGGGAGGAATGGGACCTCCGGTCATAATGCGGACGGCCTGCCCGGCTGCCAGGGGAGACAACTTGGCCGTGCTTGGGTGTATCTCGCCCACGACTTTCAGCTCAACTGGATCCTCATTTGTCGCATTGGCGATGTCTTTGCTGCAAACGGCGTAGCCGTCCATGGCAGAACGATCAAAGCGAGGAATATCGGTCGACGCGTAAACACTATCCCCAACAATATAGCCTAATGCCTCAGTCAAAGGGAGGTCGATAGTTTCCAATGGTTTTATGGAGTCTAAAATGAGTTTGACGGCTTCTTCGCGAGACACAGTCATGTGACAATCTATCCTCTGTTTTTCACCTTGAACATTCCGATCAGCTTCCGAAACCTAACGCTATGGACATTTCTTTTCTTTGTCAAGGAGAAATATGTCATACAAAGCCTAATACTTGAGTTGGATTAAAGGCTTTTGGATTGACTTTTTAACTATACAGTTATATTCGATTTTCCAGAACCATGACTGACATCAGATAGAAAGGAAGACAATGTGCAACTTGCTGCCTTGATTGACAAGATCAAAGCCCATCCTGATTACCACAAGGTTGGGATGATCCTGTGCCATGTGGGCGTAGTACGGGGAACTTCCCGGGACGGGCGTGCTGTTTCCGGCCTGGACCTTACCGTTGACAATAAGAATCTGGAATCAATCCTCGCTGAACAGAAGAAAAGGCCTGGCATTGTGGAGATTTTGGTCCGGATACAGAAAGGCCCGCTCAAAGTGGGCGACGAGGTCATGTTCATTGTGGTAGCGGGCGATTTGCGGGACCATGTTATCCCCGTGCTGGAAGACACATTAAACGCCATAAAAAAAGGGGTTACCTGCAAGAGAGAACACTTCATATGAAGAAAGGAAATCTATGCCCAAGTTAAGCCATCTCGATGACGAGGGAAGGGTGCGCATGGTGGACGTATCTGAAAAACCCGCCACGGCCAGGGAAGCAGTGGCTCAAGGTGTCATTGCCATGCGGCACGAGACCTTCGACCTGATCAGAGACCAGAAAGTGAAAAAGGGAAATGTCCTGGAAACAGCACGCATTGCAGGGGTTATGGCTGCAAAGAGGACCGCGGAACTCATTCCGATGTGTCATCCCCTTCCGATTACTCATGCAAGGGTCGATTTTTTCCCGTTGTCTGAGACCCACAGTATCCGGATAGAGGCCGCAGTTCGTGTGATAGGCCAAACCGGAGTGGAAATGGAGGCATTGACTGCTGTATCGGTTGCAGCGCTTACTGTTTACGACATGTGCAAATCATACGACCGCGCCATGACCATCTCTGATGTGTATCTGATAAAGAAGTCAGGAGGAAAGAGCGGCGCTTTTGTCAGGAAGTGATCATGAAGGACGCTTTGACTTACGATGTGGCCGAATATAGGGAAGGCCGCTTTCAAGAGACTCAGGTCACGGCCATTCAGGAAGTGCCTTTGACCATCTATCTCAATGGCCATGAGGTAGTTACCTTGTTGTGCACGGGAAAGCACCCCAAGTACCTGGCAGCGGGATTCTTGAAGTCTGACGGGTTTATTTCTGATTTGAAACAGCTCAAGGATATTCGCGTTGAGGATGCCCATGAAAGGATTAAGGTGTGTGTTGAGACATCTCATGATCCGTTCAGTGCGCAATCCTTGAAGCGATATGTCACATCGGGTTGCGGGAAGGGCACGGATTTTGAGCGCAATGCAAGAACCCTGGCCTCCACAACAGTTTCAGCAAGCCTGAGAGTCTCACCACAGCAGATCCTTAAACTAATGGCTGAACTCCATGAGCGTTCGACCCTTTACCGGGTCACCAGGGGATGCCACAATGCAGCCCTTGCCTCACCTGAAAAGATGCTCATTTTCCATGAAGATATTGGCAGGCACAATGCCATTGACATGATTTGCGGTCAATGTCTTCTGGACGGCATTCCCACGGAGGATAAACTCATTGTCACCACAGGCCGCATTGCTTCTGAGATACTGTTAAAGGCCATTCGACTGGGCGTGCCTGTCCTCGTGTCCGGCTCAGCCGCGACACGGTTTGCCATTGACCTGGCCAGAAAGACGAATATGACATTGGTGGGACAAGTGGAGCAAGGACACATGATCGTGTTCAACAATGGCGGTAGAATAAACCTATGACTGAAAAGGATTTCTTAAAGGTTACCACCCTTAAGGTGGTGCTGAAATTGATTTTCGCCTTTCCGAGCGTTGGCGAAGAGGTTCTCGCGTCAGATCAGTCTGTGGGCCGAATCCTGGCCCGGGATGTATTTTCCGACATCGATCTTCCGGACTTCAGTCGTGCCACGATGGATGGCTACGCAGTTCAGGCAAAATCCACATTCGGGGCATCAGAGAGCATGCCGGCCCTTTTTACCATCGTGGGGTCTGTTGAAATGGGAGAAGTTCCCACCGTTCCTGTAAAGGCCGGCCAGGCCGTTCGAATCGCCACAGGGGGGATGCTCCCTCACGGGGCAGACTGTGTGGTCATGGTGGAACACACCCAGAGCCTTGATGAGCATACCCTTGAGGTCTTCAAAAGCGGCGCCCCCTTGCAGCACGTCATGGAGGCGGGTGAAGACCTCAAGAAGGGAGAAAAGATTCTTTCAAAGGGCAGCCCTATACGTCCTCAAGAAATGGGTGTCTTGGCCGCCCTGGGCCAGACCCGCGTCGAGGTCTACAGGCAACCTGTTGTTGCAATAATATCTTCCGGTGATGAGATTGTGCCCATTGAGCAAACACCGGGGCTCTCCCAGCTACGGGATGTCAATGCCCACACCCTTGCGGGTCTTGTTCCATTGTCAGGCGGAATTCCTCGCTATCTCGGCATTGCCAAAGACAACTTTGATGACCTGGACCGCCTCTGCCGGCAAGCCCTGGCCGAGGCTGACATGGTCTTGATCTCAGGTGGCAGTTCAGTGGGTTCACGCGATTTCACCTTGGAGGTTCTTCAGGGACTTCCCGATTCAGAGATCTTGGTCCATGGCGTTTCGGTAAGCCCGGGAAAACCGACAATCCTGGCACGATGCGGGGAAAAAGCCGTATGGGGCATTCCAGGGCAGGTGACATCTGCCATGGTCGTTTTTCACGTAATGGTCCGTCCTTCCATTCAAAGGATATGCGGGCTCTGTGAAGACGAACTGGGGAAAACCAACGAGGTGCCTGCCGTGCTGAGCCGGAATCTGGCCTCGGTTCAGGGCAGGGAGGACTATGTCCGGGTAAGGCTCTTGCGCCGGGGAGAAGGGCTCTGCGCTGAACCTATTCTTGGAAAATCAGGGCTGATCCATACCATGGTCAAGGCTGACGGACTCATCAGGATCGACAGGGACTCAGAAGGGTTGGAAGAGGGCGCCGAAGTGAAGGTTATGCTGTTTTGACGGCTTGCGATGATAAATGACACTGATGCCTGATGGAGGAAATTTCTCGTTTTAATGCGTAATATACCTCGACTCCAAATGACAATAGATATCTTTGGTGATCTCTTCCGATATCTTTGCCATGGCCCGGCTTACCGCCTCGACCAGGGCTTGAGGGTTTTTCCGTTTACAGGCCTCTTCGGCACGATAGGTTTTTTGAAATACTATCCTTTTGCTGATGTCCGGTTCATTGTCTGCCGTCAAGGTGATGCTCACGCATAACACCGCCTGCCAGATATCTTCCGTGTCCCGTTCAAAGAACTCATCTATCGAGCCTTCCAGCGCATATGAGGAAGGCGACCTGCTATCATTGGAAAGCACTGCCTTAAACAGGCTGGATTCTCTTATGTCCCTGCACAGAAAATGGGTGACAAGGTCCCCGGGATTGGCCCGCCACTGATGATAAACATATTCATTTCTCTTAAATGATCTGTCCCTGTAAACGATTCGATTTGTATTATACATAGGAGCCACACTGAAATGTTCCATCCTGATCACAAGAGGAAGTGGCTCAAGGCCCGATATTTTGGGCGGGTCATATTCCAATGTGTAGAAGTCGATCTTGCGGCTTGGCTGTTTAAGGTTGAGGCACGCCCCGAGTAGGAGGGGGAGACTGAGGAGGACAATAGACATCTTCTTGTGCCAATCCATAAGAAACCTCCGTTTACCTTTCCAATATCTCCACCTTGCGTGGAACCGGTGGTTGTCCGAACATCAATTGAGACGGCTGGTCAGCAAGAAGATCTACTAATCTCTGCAGATTCTCACTGGCCCTTTCAAGATTCTGAGCTGTGACAAGCAGATAACGCCTGAGATGAGAATATGAATCATCTGTTCCGCTGATCAGCGAGGAGCCCTTTTCCAAAAAGGTGTTGGCATTCTCCATGGCGCTCCTGAAAGCTTCAATAGCTGTCTTGATGGTCTCCTCTTTGTCGTTAACGATCCCATGGACTTTACCCAGCCCCCTGTTCGCCTTGTCAATCAAGGTATTTAGGGATTGACTCGCCTCTTCAACCGAAGCCAGAATATTCTCCCATCTTCGATTGTCCAAGATATGACCCACACTTTCGAGGGATGATTCAAGATTTTTTGAGATGCTTTTCACGTCGGCATCGTTAATCATCTTGTTGATGTCGTCCAGGTTCAATTTGACTTTTTCAGAGATTCCCTTAAGGTCCACAGACCTTATCTGATTCAGGACGTAGTCAATACCTCTCACCAGCTCGCTGATATCCGACGGCTTTGATGCGACAATAGGATATTCTGATGGGAAGCTGATGGGAGGAGACCGGTCAGGCTCATCCTTTTTCTTCCGATCCAGTTCGATGAACATGCTGCCGGTAATACCTACCGATTTCAACTGGGCCACAATATTACTATCGAGTGTCTGACCGGACTCGATTTTTAAGACCACCTGTATTAGCTTGGAATCAGGGGCAACACCCATTTTTTGAACCCGGCCTATGGACACACCCCTGTACTTTACCGGAGCCTCCATATCCAGGCCCTGAACAGATTCATTGAAGTAGGTCACGTAATACTGCCCCTTTTCCAAGAAACGCGACATGCCCAACCAGATGACGGCTATCAAGGCAAACCCGATTCCGCTCGCCACAAATAGCCCCACCGTAAACTTGATTCTAGTGGAAGCCATTACTTTCCTTTTTGTTTTCGGCGTTGGGATTCAATATTCAATTACTTCTCTTCTGTCCCATCCCGGTTCTTCTTGGTCTGGCGGTTAAAAAACTGTCTGACGAACGGATTCTGACTGTGATCCCGCAGATATTCCGGGTCTCCTTCGGCGATTATTCCTCTGGCATGCTTGTCCAGCATGATAACTCTGTGTGCCACAGCAAAGATACTCTGAAGCTCATGGGTCACAATAACTATGGTAGTCCCGAAGGTTCTATTGAGATGAATAATGAGGTTGTCAAGTTCAGTCGATGTTACGGGATCGAGTCCGGCAGACGGCTCATCAAAGAACAGGATCTTAGGATTTAGGGCCATGGCCCTTGCCAGTCCGGCCCTCTTTTTCATTCCGCCACTGATTTCCGATGGCAAATAGTTTTCGTAGCCATCCAGATCAACCAAACCCAGCTTCATCCTGACCAGGGTAGCCACAGATCGTTGGGGTAAATCCGTATACTCTGTGATCGGTAGGGCCACATTCTCAGCCAGAGTCATGGAACCAAAAAGAGCGGCGCCCTGGTACAAGACTCCGATTTTTTTCAAAACGTTTTGAAATGTTGCATCATCACACCTGGAAATATCGTCACCGCCAATGATCACCTGGCCTGAATCGGGGCTGATAAGTCCTACAAGGTGTTTTAGCAATGTGCTCTTCCCGCAGCCGCTTCCCCCCAGGACAACAAATATTTCTCCTTCGTAAACATCGAATGATACGCGGTCAAAGATAATATCTTCGCCATATCGGGCAACCAAATCTCTAACCTGGATAACGGCCTGTCTCGCCATAAGTTGCGTTTTACTCCCAGTAGCGGAGTATGACCGAAAAGACTGAGTTAAACAGTATGATCAAGAAAATGCTGCTAACAACTGCAGATGTAGTTGCCTGGCCAACAGATGATGCCCCGCCTTTGACCTGGAAACCCCTGAGGCAACCTATCCAGGCTATGAGGAGCGCAAACACGCCGCTCTTAAAGACCCCCAGAAAGACATCAAAAAGCGTTAAGGTCTTGATCGTCTGGGTGATATAGGCATTGGCAGTCAGATCGAGTGTCAAGATCCCAACCACAAGACCGCCGATTATGGCAAATACGTCGGAAAACAGCGTCAAGAGTGGAACCACAATTATCGAAGCGATTATCTTTGGGATAACCAGAAACCTTGTAGGGTCAAATCCCATAGTGAAAAGGGCATCGATCTCTTCGGATATCTTCATGGTTCCGATTTCGGCTGCAAAGGCCGAACCGGATCTCCCCGCAACGATAATGGCGGTCATGATCGGTCCTAATTCCCGGGTCATTGAAAGGCTTACTAATGATGCCACGTAGATGTCGGCTCCAAACTGCCTGAGTTGAACCGAAGACATGAAGGCCATAATCAGACCGAGGAGGAAGCTGATCAAGCCAACAATGGGCAGCGCATCAACCCCTGTCTTTTGCATGCATAAGAAGGTGTCGTCCCTTCGCAACGATTTGGGGTGTGAACAGACATGAAGCAGTGACAGGCATACGGACCCCATAAAAGAAAGCAGAAATTTCAGGTCTGAAGCATGATGGATGGTTGCCTCGCCAAGGCGAATCAACATGGCGGGAGCACGTTTTTTCCTAAACGGGTCCCCTTTTTCCAGAGACTCGAAATTGAGTATGGAGAGGACCTTACTTGCTTCGTCATTGACATTTTGCAGGCAGAAATGGTTCTTCCCATTTGACATCATCTTTCTTGTTTCAACGAGGACCAGTGCTCCGAAATCGTCCAGGTAAGTAACCTTTTGCAGATCCACGGTCAAGGATCGTGGTTGCCGATCTTTCACAAGGTCACTAAACGTTTCGATCATCGTAGCGGCATTGGATGCATCCATCTTTCCCTGTACATGAAGTGTGATACCCCCCTGGCCACTTTCTGAAACTTCGTACTTGCACGATTGTAGATCACCAGTCAGTCGTTTCATGGATTTTGCGGCCTAAATTGGAATTTTTTCAGGCTCTCTTCATCAAGAGCATATGCCTTTGCAAGCAAATCCACATCCATCTGGAAAACCAACCAGCCCAGAAACTGATTATCTTTGCGTATTTCAAAGGCGACCTCAATGCCTCTGCAGCCCATTGGATGATCTTTGTCTGTGCGATACAGACTCAGCACCCTGTGGATAGACCTTTCACTACCCCGAAACTCTATGCCGGCATAACTGCTGTCCACCATGTTCTTGTTTTCTGTTTCCGTGTTAGAATATGCATCAAATACCTTCTTGTTCTCATCAAGGAGAATGAGCCCGGTGTAAGGTATTGAAGTGTTCTCCTGAACGTCAAAAAACTCCTTCATCAACTGGCTTGTTTTGGATCTGTCGCCGGCAGCAAAGTGATTGGCTAATAGTGACTTAAGTAAAACGTAGTCTTTGGCTAACTGATTTCTCAGTTCCTGTTTCTTGACATCCATGGTCTCAAAGCCTTTTGAGAAGTAGGGATAGCCGAAAAAAATGGCCGCAGAGAGAAGACCGAGCAATATGAAAGACGGCAGGAGCCAATACCTGGCTCGCCGATATCTCCTTTCCAGATTCTGAACCGCCGTTACATCTCGGCCTAAGGAGAGAACCCCCTTGAAGTTGTGGTGACCATCATAGAGCAAAGTAGTGCTCGTCGACACAAAGCGTGTGCCCTTTTCAGGATGTTTTATCTTCAGTATCTTCTCCCTTACCGAATATCTTGCTTGAACCTCATCAAGGAAGTCTTTGTAGGCCTGCGGTTCCACGTAGATGTCTTCTACGGATTTGTGGTGCATCTCATGCCAGTCCAGGCCATAGAGGTTTTCGGCAGCAGTGTTCCAGGAGAAAATGTTGCCATCCTTATCAGTCAATAGAACGGCATCCGGCAGTTGGTCACAAAACTCCTTGAGTCCGTGAAGAATCTGGCTTGTCTCACCAAGGCGCTCGGCCAGAAGCTTGGCTATCTCCCGGGACACACCCGGAAATTCGCTGAGAAAGGCCGTGATATTTTTCCTGGGAATGCAGATGGCCTCCACGTCGTCTTTTGCCTTTACGGTAGCCGTTCTTTTGGAGCCCATGAGAAAGGACATCTCTCCGAAGATTGCGCCCCTCTCCGCAATCTCCCAGATTTTCTTGCTGCCCTTGAGGATTTCCAGCTCCCCGGAAACGAGAATATAGAGGTCCTGAGAATCATCTCCTTCGACCATGATTGTCTGGCCTGTTTCAAAGGTTGTAAGGTATCTGTTCAGATCCGGATTGTTTATAACGTCGTCCAACATGGCGAAGCTCCTTACTGTTTCCCCTCGGCACCGAGGTGATGAGAACTCAAAACGTGGGAACACTACACCTTCGTCTTTTACTAGCAGGAATCATGCCGCAAGGCGGCTCACAGGCATTTTTTACGATGTTAAGGTGTTATAGCTTGCGTGTCCGAATATGAAGTAACGAAGCCTGCGGGGATGTGTTTGGTGGTCCGGGGATGTGTCAGATTATTGACTCTTGGTCACAACCCGGGGCGTGCCAGAGAGTTAGCTCGTGTGCTGTTCAAAGGAAAGGCAAAAAAACCACGATAACCCCTCAATATCCCTTGACATCTCACCAGCAAACATCTATTAAGCTGATTTAAAATGCATTTCGAAGGAGGACCCCCATGAACAAAGCGGATCTCGTAGAGGCACTGAAGAAGGAAACCGGACTAACAAAAACAAAATCCATCGAAGTCGTTAACCTGTTTTTCGGAGAGATGTCCAAAGCTCTCGCAAAGGGAGACCGGGTCGAAATAAGGAGTTTCTGTAGCATCTACGTAAAAAAATACAAAGAGTACACGGGGAGAAACCCCAAAAGTGGTGTGCACACCCACGTGCCACCGAAGAAGCTACCCTTCTTTAAGTGTGGCAAGGAACTGAAGGAAGGAGTGGGTAACAAATAGTCCAGTAACCAGTGCAATTTCACGCCACTCCACCTGGGGATGACGCTCCCGCACTTTCGATCTCTTCTGAAGTCTTAAGGCTAAATGCATTGAGTTTTACCGGTTTAAATTCCTTGTTTGATGGAGAGCGATCGTGAAAGGTTGACAGCTTTTCTGGTTCGGTGCTTCTAGGATGGCTTATGCGACGAAAGTCACGCATAGATACTCCAAGGGCTTTGCATCGAAAAACTGGCGCGGAAAAGAGGGGAGTTGGTGCCCCCGGCCAGAATCGAACTGGCGGCGCAAGGATTAGGAATCGTTTTCATGCCAATTCAGCAGGATC
>DAOUWN010000088.1 GCA_030667105.1 Deltaproteobacteria bacterium | reverse complement strand
CCCAAAGCCAACGGCAAGAAATTGTTGATCACACCCCACTGGGACGACTGGGTCGTATCGAAGATGTTGTAAAAGCGGCGCTTTTTATCATTCGTGACGCATCTTTCATGACCGGCAGCGTGCTCAGGCTTGACGGAGGCTATATGCTGGGCTGAGAATATTCTGAGCCAATGCCAAAAGGAGTGATTGAGTAGCAGAAGATAACCGAGGATGCCACGAAGATACTATATATTGCGTTTTTTTTTGCATGGACCACAATATATGCTTGACAATGGCTTTTGGACATGCTAAACATCCTATATGAAGTTACGATTTTATTTTCCATCAGCAATTTTCGGGACAGGCTAACTGTTTTCGGCTCTGGGGGCCCGCCATTATGTCCTCCAGAAATACAGGCACGCTTGTGCTGCAAGTATTACACCCCAGAGCCGAAACACAGCCTCCTACACTGCCCACTCTGGAATAAACTTCAATATATGTTCCTTAATCTCTTCGAACTCCCGGGCATCCACCTCAGCCTCCACTTCGTCAGCATCAAACCAACAGATTGACGCCCCTCGGTGATCGTACACATTGAAAATTCGTTTCCCGTCCGCGGTGGGGTGCTCCATTTCTACGACTTCTGCCACAATCTTCTTTGCCTCTTCATAGGCTATGTATCGTGGTTCTTCCATAAGTGCTTCCTTATTAAACGAGTGGGGATGGGAAAAAGATCTCTTCGAAAAGATTCAAGGCATAGCGGTCGGTTATGCTGGCAACGAAATCACAGACCTTCCGCTCCCGGGTCGTGCCAGGCGGAAAGCCGCCCATCTCCATCTTCTTGATCTCTTTTTCAAAGACTTCCTGGTTTTCCAGCAGATAATAGTAAAGCTCGGATAAGATTTTCTTGGCCTTTACAAACTCCCTGTGTACCTGATCAGAACGGTAAACATTGTCATAGAGAAACTGCCTGAGAGAATCCATGGCCTCGGAAACCGATTGACTCAGGGCAAGGTGCATCTTCCCATCCTCAATCCGGCTTGATGTCACAAGGTCGTTTATCATGATCCTTACACGCTCAGGATGGGAACTGCCCAGCACTTCCACACACAGTCCCGGAACGTCCTCAGTGTGGATAACTCCGCTTCGGATGGCATCATCCAAGTCATGGTTGAGATAGGCCATGATATCGGCAAAGCGCACTACCCTGCCCTCAACGGTCACAGGCATCTCATCGGGTTCCTCCGGCAGGACCGCTCCGTATCCCTTTGAATGCTTCAGGATCCCGTCACGAACCTCAAAGGTCAGGTTGAGACCTCGCCCGCCTCTTTCCAGCACATCAACGACCCTTACGCTCTGTTCCGGGTGAGAGAAAGCCTCTGCACTGATCTCCTTTAGCACAACCTCGCCGCCGTGTCCGAAGGGCGTGTGTCCCAAGTCGTGGCCAAGGGCTATGGCTTCGGTCAAATCCTCGTTCAGCTTCAAGGCCCTGGAAATGGTACGTGCAATCTCAGAGACCTCCAGGGTGTGTGTCAGCCTTGTGCGGTAGTGGTCTCCCAGCGGTGACAAAAAGACCTGGGTCTTGTGCTTGAGGCGCCTGAAGGCATTGCAATAGACAATGCGATCGCGGTCTCGTTGAAATTCCGTACGGATGGGACAGGGTTTTTCATAGGTTACCCTTCCCCTGGACTCGCTGCTCAAGCAGGCACATGAAGAAAGGTACTCCCTCTCACGCGCCTCGATCTCTTCCCGTATGGATGCAACCTTATAGGGTCGTGGCCTCTTCAAGGCCCTCGACACGACCATTGATTGAGACTCCTCTCAAATATATTGGAAGTGGAAAGGAACACTCTTCCTATTGCACATGAACAAGGTTCTGTAAAGACATAATGAGGCTCTCGTCACTTTGCTTTATGCGTAGTTATGAGTTACTAGATCAGGAGCGTCCCACACTATTTGATTTGTTCTATTGAACAGCTATTTGAACCAAGGGGAGGGAGTCAGTCAAAATGGACTACGAATTTTTCATGGGAAAAGCTATTGAAGAGGCACGGCAGGCGCTCAACATTGGGGAATTCCCCGTGGGGTGTGTGATGGTATGTGACGATAGGGTCCTGGTCACAGGCACACGGCGTCACAGCGCCCCGGACAAACATAACGAACTGGACCATGCTGAAATGTTGGCCCTGCGCAGATTGATTGACCTGGAACAAAAAGTCGACAGATCAAAGGTCGCTGTGTTTTCGACTTTGGAACCTTGCCTTATGTGTTATTCGGCCCTTATCGTAAACGGCATAAGAACTATTGTGTATGCCTATGAAGATGTCCTGGGAGGGGGCACCAAGGTGGACCTGACGAGACTTAACCCTTTTTACAGGGAGATGAAGGTTGCCATTGTACAAGGTGTTCTGAGGCACGAAAGTCTCGGGCTGTTCAAAGACTTCTTCTCCGATCCTAACAATAATTACCTCAGAGGGACTCTCCTTGCTGAACACGCCCTGAACCAATAGCTTTGCATCTCTGAATCTCCCGCCTGTCTGCTGCTAACCTCAAGGCCCAAGGGGCCGATCCTCCAACGCACTCTCACCTGGGCCTTAGATATGGCGTCTTGATCCCCCATACAAAAAATTCTACCCAACCAAAACCGAATTTCATCAATTCCACATCGTCTGTTCTAATCTTTTTTGTGACTTCGGACTTCACCTTGTACTTTTTCAAAAAGGTACTGCCAAAAAGGAAATCGCGAAATCTATCAAGGTTGTAAGTAGCCATGAAGGCCATCTTTGCTTTTGGGCCATAGGGGCCTTCCGCCCCCCAGGGATCAGACTGAAACAGCCCTTTCACTCCTGCCCATCTGGCTGTCATTTTATGATAAATGCCCGCCCCCTGGTCTTCTGCCCAGCTTTGCGTTGTCCATTCTTGTTGTTCATACTGTCCAAGACAAAAATCCGGTGGTTTGAAAAAGTACACATCACTGGCCTTCCCTTTTGGCCCTTGAAACACGATGCCCTGTTCAAGAGGAAAAGTGCGACATGTGTCAGGCCGGTCCGGATAAACCATGCACCCGGCTTCCGCCAAAAAAGGGCATGTCTTCTGATCGTTTTCAGCCATGCGGAGCAATACGTCCGGAAAGTGATTCGATTCCCGCAGCACCATGTCTACGTGTGTATCCAGAAACTGCTCGGAAGACATATCGAGTCGGTTTTTGAGGCGCAACACATCATAAGGGTACAGGAACAAGTTTAAGTTCCGGCAGCACTGTGTAAAACATGCCAGGCCTTCATGGCAGCGAAATGAGAATGTTTCTCCATCACGAAGCCTTTTTGCAAGCAAGTCATCCTTCTGTGTACTGTCTATGTATTTCATTGCTTGTATTATCCCTTGGTGATAATAACCCACAAGAATCCGGCACACAAGGGCTTTGGGAGTTTCCGTGGAAAAGACCGTCTCCTTTCAGAAAAACGCAAGAAACATATTCTTCCATATTCTAACCCGCTGTAACCTCAGGTGCAGGCACTGCTACATTGACCCCGAGCAGCACGGCAGACAAACACTGCCTGTCGAAACCATAGAAAAGTGGTTAAAGGCCTTGGTCCATGAGGAAAAGGCCTCCAACCTTATTTTTATAGGCGGCGAACCGACCCTGCACCCGGGCCTTGATTTTTGTATCAAGGCGGCAAGAAAGATGGGATATGCCTCAATCACCGTTGACACCAACGGATTCTTCTTTAACCGAATCATGGACAAGGTCACCCCGGAAGAACTCGACTATTTCAGCGTAGGCCTGGACGGTTCGTGCGAGGAGGTCAACGACCTTATTCGCGGCAAAAGGAGTTACGGCAAGTGTGTTGCCGGCATAGAAAAGGCCCTTTCAAAGGGGTTCAAGGTCAGCCTGATCTACACGGTGAGCCAACTGAACATCCGCGACTTGAAAAACATGCCGTGTTTGCTAGAAGGCCTAGGTGTCAGAAGGTTTTTCATTCAAGTCGTTGGAATCAGGGGGCGATCGGCACAGGATAAAGAACGGGGGTTTCAACTGACACGAAAGCAGTGGGGTAATGTGGTACCCAGGGTGGCTGCCAGAGCAGCCCGTCTCGGCATCCATGTCAGTTATCCCAAGGTATTTTTGGAAAAGTCAGAACGCTTTGAGTGCGCGGCGCTGGTAGCCGAAAACTTCTTCATATTTCCCAACGGCAGGGTGTATCAGTGTCCCCTGTGCGAGGATTTCCCCCTCCATTCCTACGTCTTTGAAAAAAACAAGCTCATTTCAAGACCCCCTATTAATGAAAGGGATCTGTTTCAGCTATCGATTCCGGAAGGTTGTGTCATGAACAGGCTCATTCAGCCCGGCAACCTGAACTACGACAAACAGGGGAAGCCTAGGTATAAGATTGCATGCTGTCTGTTGAAAGAAGAGATCAAACCAGTAGCTCCCACAAGTCGTTGAGTGGTTAAGTCGTCAAACGGTTCAGTACTACTCAACCATTCGACTACTCGACTACTCAACCAAGAAGGAGTTGACAATGCTAGAAAAGCCCAAATCTTACGACACGCTTATTGATTTTGTCACAGGAAAGGAGGTCCCGAATATCGGGGCAGAAGAAGTACGGCAGCAGGTGGAGCGTTTCCTGGTAGAGACAAAGGGTTACAGCAAAGACGACATTGAAGTAGACGCCGACCTCCGGTTCACCATCGGCGACGAAGAGATCCATTCCAATGTGGACCTCGCTGTCCGCCTTGAGGGAAAAAGATTCATGATCCTGAAATGCGTGCCGGGATCGCTGGGGTCGAGGCAAAGAGAGACCCTGGCGGCAGCGAGGTTGCTCGATGCCCACCAGATCCCTCTTTCCGTGGTAACAGACGGAAGGGATGCCGAATTGCTCGATACTGTCACCGGCGACGTCCTTGAGCAAGGCATGGAAGCTATTCCCTCCAAAGACGAAGCAATTCAACGAATGGGGCACATGGCATTTCAACCCTTTCCGAAAGAAAGGCTGGGGCGAGAAAAGATCATCTTTCGATCTTACGATGAAATGAACATCAATGTCCAAAGGAAGCTGAAGCACGAATAAAGGAATCAGGTTATTTTGACTCGGTCACATCCTTCCCGCAATGTTTGCATACAATGGCCCTTGCCTTGATTATCTCGGCACAGAAGGGGCATTCCTTGGTGTAGTTTCGTTTGTGAATCATCTCAATGCAGGCATCAACGTTTTCCCTGACCAGATCATTGTCAAAGACATGATTCCTGATGGGCTCAATGACATTGAGTTCCCCAATTTGTCCTATCATTTCGGCCGCCTTCAAACCGACTGATGGCAGCGTATCATCAGACAAGAGTACCTTGAGTATGGCAGCAGCGTCCCCGCCTTCAAAGAAGGCGTCAAGATCCTCCAGCCCCTTTTTCTTCGCGGCTTTCAGTGCCTCTTCCATGGCCCTGACCTCTTCATCAATAATAGATCCTGACGCTCCTTCGCGGCTGTAAACGACCATGGAGTCCATGCTCCCTGACATGGGGTCGCATATACATCGGTAGGAAGCCGCCGTTGCATAGTTGTCCATGATATTCTTCCAGCCTTCAACAAAGGGGGGGCAATTATCATTGAAACACACGTAAAGATAGGGCGTGCCCCAACCCAAGCCATCTGAAAAGTTTATTGGCGGGCATTCCCATATGACCATCTCTTGACCGCAATGCGGACACACCGGTCTTTTTTCACTGACCATCTTGTTGTACACGTCTTCTCGTGTAAGAATTGCCATGTTTAACCTCCTATCAAAAAATCGCTTCGCGATTTTATACAACCCGGCTTTGTCGCTTGAAAAAACCCATAAATTTCTTATTCAAGATAGTACTGTGTTTTCAAAAGTCAACCTGTTTCCAAGACATAGGATCTCAGAAATGGTTACGTCTTGCCTCAAGCCAAAAGGAGTAACCATTGACAACACGGTCTCACATGGTATTAGTTGTCGGCAGATGATCTGGATCTGAGGACTATTAGGTGCCCAGCCTTTTGCAGGCAAGAAAGGATGCTATATGAAAAACCCTGGTGAGACATATCAAGACGGGATTGAGCCACGGAAATACAAACCAGACACAAAATTCAATTTCTCCTGCCACAAGGGTAAGGAATGTTATACCCATTGTTGCAGTAACCTCAATTTGATCCTGACACCGTACGACATTGTGCGGATGAAAAACAGACTTGGACTCACCTGTGATCAGTTCCTGGCGATATACACAAAGCCGGAGATGCTATCGAGAACTCAGCTTCCGGTGGTCACACTGAAAATGCTCGACGACGACAAAAAAAGCTGCCCCTTTCTCGCGCCACAGGGGTGCACCATATATGAAGACCGCCCTGTAACGTGCCGCTACTATCCTCTGGGCACGGCTGCGTTCAGGGAACAGGAGATCCAGCCCACGGGGGAGGATTTCTATTTCATGGTCAGGGAATCCCATTGTCTTGGCCATCAAGCGGATAAGGAGTGGACCGTTAGCGAATGGCGCAAAGACCAGGACGTAGAACTATACGACGAGATCAACGAAGGCTGGATGGAGTTCATGTTGAGAAAAAAATCCTTCGCGTTTCAGGTAGAACTCAGCGAACAAAGCCGAAGCATGTTCTTCATGGTGAGTTCCAATATGGACAAGCTCAAACATCTCATATTTGAGAGCACTTTCCTGGACAAATTTGATGTTGAAAAGGAAGTCCTGGAAAGAATTGAAACCGATGAGGCCGCCTTGCTCAAGTTCGGCTTTGATTGGCTCCAGAGCGCCCTTTTTGGAGCAGATAAGGTCAAGATGAAGGATCATGTGCTCAAAGCCTATAAAGAAAAGCCCAAGAATGTTGGAGGTTAAGGTTGGAGGCAAGAAAAATGGTTTTCTTGCCTCCAACCTCTAACCTAACGCCTCTAACAGCGTCGAAGGCGCCCATTCCAACTTTTCAGTGTCCTTACTAGCCGGGGCTCTTCTCCATCGCCTCTACCAACTTCTTGATATCTTCTGTTCTATCCTTGTGAACAATCAGTAGCCCAGCCCTGGCCCTCACGACTATCAGGTCTTTGACCCCGATGAGCATAACGTTTTCTTCAGGATCTTCGCAGAAGACCACGTTATTGGTTGCATCCAGAGTCACGGGGTTCCCTCTGCAGCGGTTTCCTCCATCGTGCTCGGGCAGATAGCTTTTCAGCGCCAGCCAGCCTCCAACATCGTCCCACGAAAACCCGGATGCCACACAACACACCTTTTGCGCCTTCTCCATGACGCCAAAATCAATGGAAACACGAGGAATCGATTCGAATGAGGCCCTGAGGGCATCATTCCATTCGGGCGTCTTATCAAAGGCGGCAGCACGGGACAGGGCCTTGGCATGGTCTGGCAAGTGCGTCTCCAGCTCTTTTAGAATCGTATCCGCCGTCCATACAAACATACCGGAATTCCAGTAGAACCTGCCGGACTTCAAATACTCGCGGGCGGTTTCCAGTTCAGGTTTTTCCTTGAAGCGCAGGAGTTGGAAGTGTTCGATCCCGTCATCATCAAGAATCCGCCTGCCCCTTTCCAGGTACCCGTACCCGGTAGCCGGAAAGGTCGGCTCAATGCCGAAGGTGTAAAGGGCATTATCATTAGCTGCTCTGCGGGCCGCTGAAAGCAGAGTCTTCTGGAATAAAGAAACAGGCTCGATCAGATGAT
>DAOUWN010000011.1 GCA_030667105.1 Deltaproteobacteria bacterium | reverse complement strand
TACCCTTCGGGAAAGCCGAGGATACCGCATCTCCTTTGTTGGCAAGAGTTCGGCGTAGCCGACTACAGCCTCACCCTTGCCGCCTTGAATCTGCGGCATCCTCGACTTTTGCAACGTTAGGGTTTACATAGTTCGTACTGCTCATTATCTCAGAAGTCCTGTAGGATTCTACTGTGGATTTTATCGGCCAGGCGTTCAGATATGACTTCAATGGCTTGCCTTTTGTTTCTTTCCGTAGTCAGCTTGTCTGATGAAACCTTGAAGACATCTTGGTCAGAGACGCTTCCATCTGACCATATGACTTTGCCGTCCGCCCGCTCCAGTGTCAAATCGAGAGTCACTGTCACACGGCGTTCGTCAGACTCATAGTTCGCAGTGTGAGAGATCGTATCTACCTTCACGGAAGCAATGCTTCCGCTCAAAACCGCATCTGCCGACTCCTTGTCCACCACCTCAAGGACCTTGCTTCGGGTAAACTCATAAGCCAGATCGCCTGTAAAGGTGGTCTCAATCCCTGATTCCGAGGTTCTGTTATCCAGCACAGTTATGGCAATCGTACGCACACCCTCGGGCGCCTCCAGGCCCATCCCCTTGAACTGATACCCGCAGGCGGTAAAGGCTACCAAGGTTGCCAGCACTACTATTATTCTGCCAACTCCTCTGAGATAAATCCGTCGATCACTAGTCATTGGTCATTTTCCGTGTCCGTGATTCGTGTCCGTGTCCGTATTTATAAGACCACAGGCACGCTTAACGGACACGACGTTACAAGCATTTTAGGTATTTTAGCTCATTTTAGGCATTTGTTCTACCCAATCAAGTATCCAGCAACCAGCATCTGACACCTGATAGTGCGCTGTCCCAAAAGTTCTGTATTCGATTTTGGCAATTCAACATGTTGCCGGAGCATCATAACGGCTGTCAAAATCCGAATATCGAAATCCGAAACAATATCAAAATTCAAATGCTCAAAATTCAAAATATACAAAAGAAGTTTAGCCCTGTGTCTTTTAATGTTTTGGTCATTGATATTTTTGTCATTCGAATTTGTTTCGAATTTCGATATTCCAATTTGCGCCTGACGGCTTGAAGACAGCACGAGTTTCCCCGTCTCTGACAGATGGATGAAATGTATGTACTTCTGCGATATTTCATTTTGCCATTTCAAGATGCAGAGTTTATGAGACGGAGCAATAGCTGGTACTACACCACGATATTCACAAGCTTCTTTTGTACCACGATAACTTTTTTCGCTGGCCGACCCGCGATGCGGGCCACAACCCTGTCATCGGCCAGAGCTGTCTCCTTCATCGTTTTTTCGTCAGCATCTGCTGCTATGTAAAATCTACTCCGAACTTTGCCGTTTACCTGCACAACTATGAGGATCCGGTCTTCCTCAATGGCGTCCTCCATGTAAGCTGGCCAGGCAATCTCAAGCACACTTCCAGAGTGGCCAAGGGTCTCCCATAATTCGTCAGCAAAATGCGGAACAATTGGCGACAGCAGGACAACGATGGTCTCAAGAGCGGACCGCAACACGGCCGGCCCGGCAGGATCGGAAAGGACTTTTTCTTTTGAAGCCTGTATGCTGTTCACCAGCTCCATAACGGCACTGATAGCCGTATTAAAATGAAACCTTGTCTCAATGTCGTTTGTGACCCGTTTAATGGTTTGGTGGTTTTTTCTATGTAGGGCCCTCAAATCGCCGACAAGCTCTTTGCCCCCGTCAAAAACTTGAGCGTCTTTCACCTGGTCCAGATGCTCTGCCACCAAGCGCCATACCCTGTTCAGAAACCGATAGGCCCCTTCCACACCTTGATCGCTCCAGTCAAGGTCTCTTTCCGGAGGCGCTGCAAAAAGGCAAAAGAGCCTGAGCGTATCAGCCCCATATCTCTCTATAAGAGCATTGGGATCAACCACGTTCTTTTTTGACTTGGACATCTTTTCGATCCGCCCAACCTCAACCTGCCCCCCGCAATGCTCGCACGTCTGCCCGTCTTCCTTGGTAATGACCTCTTCAGGATACAAAAAACCATGTTCAGGACATTTGATGGTTTCCTTGCAAACCATCCCCTGGGTCAGGAGCCTGGTAAAGGGCTCCTTGTAATCAACTAGCCCGAACTCATTGAGAACACGAGTAAAATAGCGCGAGTAAAGAAGATGAAGGATCGCATGTTCAACACCGCCGATATACTGGTCCACCGGCATCCAGTACCTAACGGCCTTCTTGTCAAACATCCCGTCAGAATGCTGGGGACTGCAATAGCGTTCAAAATACCACGATGATTCAACGAAGGTATCCATGGTATCAGTCTCACGACGGGCATCAGGATTTCCGCACTTGGGACACTCAGTGTTCACAAAGTCTTCCAGCATAGGAAGAGGGGTCTTTCCCCCTTCCAGCATCTCAGCTTCTTCAGGCAGTATTACGGGGAGGTCTTTCTCCGCAACAGGCACAACACCGCACTTGTCACAGTAGATGATGGGGATAGGCGTACCCCAATACCTTTGACGTGAGATCCCCCAATCCCTGAGCCTGAAATTAACCGCCCTTTTGCCAAGCCCTTTCTCTTCCAGATAATCCGCAATGTCACCAAGGGCCTTAATATTTTCCAATCCGTCAAAGTGTCCTGAACGAACCAATACCCCCTCCCCTACATAGGCTTCGGCCATGGTCTCATGGACCAGTGTTTCGCCCTTGGGTTGAATCACCACAATGATATCCAGCCCATATTTTCGCGCAAACTCAAAATCCCGCTGGTCATGGGCCGGGACTGCCATCACCGCGCCGGTTCCATATTCCATCAGGGCAAAGTTGGCTGTAAAGACGGGCATCTGACGCTTGGTAAAGGGGTTGATGCAATTGGCCCCCACAAAAACCCCCTCCTTTTCATAATCGTCAGAGGTCCGTTTGGCCTTGTCCTGCCGGCGCATACGCTCAACAAAGGTCCTCACCTTTTCTTCCTGGTCGGTTCCAGCAGCAAGTGTCGCAACCATTGGATGTTCCGGAGCCATAACCATGAATGTGGCGCCGAATACCGTGTCCTGACGTGTGGTGAAGACCGGGATGTAGCCGTCGCCGTTTTCGAGGGGAAAATGGATCTCAGCGCCAACGCTCTTTCCGATCCAGTTCTTTTGCATGGTCACAACCTTGTCGGGCCACGCCGGCAGGCGGTCACAATATGCCAGAAGGTCATCAGCAAAATCCGTAATACGGAAAAACCATTGGTCCAGATCCCTTTGGGTTACATCTTCGCCGCAACGCCAGCATACACCCGCCTCCACCTGCTCATTGGCAAGCACTGTTTGGCAGGTTTCGCACCAGTTCACGGAGGATTTTTTCCTGTAAACCATTCCCTTCTCGAACATCTTCACAAATAGCCACTGTTCCCAACGGTAGTACTCAGGCTTACATGTAGCCAGCTCACGGTCCCAGTCATAGCTAAACCCAAGTCGTTTGAGCTGGGACCTCATGGTGCCGATGTTCTGATACGTCCATCCGGCCGGATGCACCTGGTGAGCAATGGCCGCATTTTCCGCCGGCATCCCAAAGGCATCCCATCCCATGGGATGAAGAACATTGTATCCCCGCATGCGCTTGTATCGGGCCACGACGTCGCCAATCGTGTAGTTACGCACATGTCCCATATGGATGTTGCCCGAGGGATAGGGAAACATCTCAAGGAGGTAGTATTTTTCCTTTTCCGGCTCTTCCTTGACCCGCAGCAATTGCTTCTCGTCCCAGATTTTATGCCACTTCAATTCCACAAACTCAGGATTGTATTCTTTCTGCATAGCCCCTCTCTTCGGAGAAACTCAAACGATTTAGCACTACCTAGTGCCTGAACGGAAAGCCATGTTCAGGCAAAATCCGAATGTCGAAACACGAAATTCGAAACAAATTCGAATACAAAATGACCGAAACCAAACTTCTTGGAAACTCTATGTTTTTGTCATTGGAGCATTTTTATTTCTGTCATTGTTTGCGGCTGACGCCTTGAGAACATCACGGATTTCGGATTTTTGACCGCAAAAGCGGGGTTTTCGGTCAAGCACTATCTGTGCCACAACATCGTTCAAAGAGCAATAGAATCGCCTGGGGGTTTCACACGGCAAACACACGAATCTTGTCAAGCATCGATTAAGACATCACGGCAGTCAAAAACCGGCCCGTCTGTGCAGACATGAAGGTAGGCTCCACGGTTCCCAGCCTTTCCCACAGCACATCCCAGGCACACTCCAAAACCACAGGCCATGGCCGACTCCAGGGAAATCTGACATGGCACATCATGGGCGCCTGCTATTTCACTGACTGCCTTAAGCATGGCCTGGGGCCCACAGGCATAGATCATATCCGGTTTTTCATCAACTTCCAGGGCCTTTTGAACCAGCGATGTGACAAGGCCCCTTTCACCCAGACTACAGTCTTCCGTTGTGATGCGAACCGTAGCGCCCATGGACTGGAGTTCTTCTTGACATAAGACATCAGCAGCAGAACGCCCTCCAAGAAAAACCGTGGACTTGACCGAGTTGAGCTCAGCAAGATAACGCGCAAGATAGTAAAGCGAAGCCACGCCAACACCGCCCGCCACAAGGAAAACGTCGCACACGCCCTCGGGACAAGAAAAGCCCTTTCCCAGAGGACCCAGGACGTCTATAACATCCCCGGACTTGAGCTCAGACATGGCCTGAGTACCTTTTCCTACGACCTTATACAGCAGTTCAAATCCCAAAATCTCATTGCCTTTAACAAGGCGCCTGTGCACAGAAAAGGGCCGACGCAGCAGTGGGATAGGCCTGTCGTGAACCCTCACCATAACGAACTGCCCTGGCCGGGTGATCCTGGCCAACTCAGCAAAGGCCAAGCCCATCCTGAAGTGGACTGGCCCGACCTCCATATTGTGTAGGACTCTTACTTTTTCCTGAAGTAGTTGTTTCATGAGCCGAATACGGAATTCTCTCACCAGCTTCCCATGCTGATGTCGGAGGTTGGAGGACCTCTAACGTCTTTCAAATCTCAGGGCCAGGATCTTTTCGATGATTCTGCTGGTGGAGGCCCCTTCTGTCACCGGAATGCGAACCACTCGCCCGCCGTTTGCTTCCACGACATCTTTTCCCACAATGGCATCCTTTTCCCAGTCCGCACCCTTTACCAGGACGTCCGGCATCAGGACCTGGATTGTCGCCAAGGGGTCTGGCTCGTCAAAAAAGGTAACAAAATCAACACAAGCCAGAGATGCCAGAATCTCGGCACGCTCATTCTCAGAAACTATGGGCCGTGCTGGCCCTTTGATCTGGCGAACCGAGCGATCAGAATTGAGCCCCACCAAAAGAACATCCCCTTCTGCCTTGGCAGACTTCAAATACCGAATATGACCTATATGAAGCAGATCAAAGCAGCCATTGGTAAAGACAATTGTCTTACCCGCCCTTTTCAAGGCCTGCACGTTCCCTGCAAGCCCTTCTCTCTTGATGATCTTCTCACCCATAGGCTTCAGGCATCCGTGCCTGCAAACACGGAATCTGTTTTCTCGCTCTTTCTACCAAACGCAGATCAATGGAGGCTGAAAGGGATGCTGAATCTTTTCCGGCCCTTGCCAGAACATCTCCCCCCGGGGATATGATCCGGGAATGACCTCCATAAATCAGGTCGCCATCCCCGCCACACCGGTTTGCGGCTAGGACAAAAAGTTGATTTTCGATGGCCCTGGCCTTGAGAAGGGCTTTCCAGTGGTCAACCCGCACAGCAGGCCATTGGGCCATAACAGCCACTATCTTCGCCCCTTGCAGTGCAAGAGACCGGCACAGCTCCGGGAATCTCAGGTCATAGCAGATCATTAGGCCTATGGGACCAAGGGATGTCTTTGCGACAACCGCTTTGTCGCCAGGCCTAAAATACTGATCCTCCTTGGTTGGCGAGAAAAGGTGAATCTTGCGATAGCTCCCTGCAACAGATCCGTCCCTGTCCACCACAGAGGTGGTATTGTATATCCCGTCTGCCCCTTTTTCAGGCAAGGAACCAATTATCGTAAGGTGTAGTTCTTCTGACAGTCGGATCAGCCCTTCAAGAACTGCTGGTGTCGTCTCGGACAGTTCCTCAAGCCGCTCATTTGCAAAACCCGTGGACCACATCTCCGGAAGCAGTACAAGCTGAGCCCCTCTGCGGGCAAGGAAAGAGATACGTTGTCTCGCCCTCCTCAGATTCCAGTCAACGTCACCCAGACGTACGTCAAACTGTACAATGCCGACCCTGAAAATCCCTGTCGTCATTTTTTATCCCCTTGAAATTCGGTCCAAGGATCGAGAATCCCTTCAGGCTGATATCATGTTCAAGGCGCTTGAACAAGTTCATCGGCCAATAAATTAGGCCTTCCTTACAGAGCCCGTGCCAATGTAAGCACATCCACAAACTTCGCACCGGCTTCCATCAAGACCCGCGCACACTCGTTGACCGTAGATCCTGTTGTGTATACGTCGTCCACCAAGAGAATCTTCTGCCCCACTATTTTTTCTGGATCTTTGACAGCAAAAGCGCCCTTGATGTTTTTGTGGCGCTCCTTGCGGCTTAACGCAGTCTGAGGCTCTGTCCACCGGCTGCGCGACAACGTTAGGCCGTCAAAGGGCAATCCTTCCTGTCTCGCCCATCTCCTGATCAAGAGAAAGGATTGATTAAATCCCCTTTCTCGCAGACGCTTCATGTGCAAGGGCACGGGAACAATGAGGTGTATGGAGTTCACATCCCAGAACCGAAAGAACGTCACCCTGACAAGGGCGCTCAAAGGCCGGGCAAAGGAAGCCCTCTTTGCGTACTTGAATCGATGAATGGCATCCATCAGGCTCCCGTCATAAACCCCGAAAGCCCTTGCCCTCCTGAAGTACTTTTCTTCCACTAGGCATTCGGAACAGGTGTGATCTTCTCCTTCCCGTGAAATAAAGGGAAGGCCGCACTTTGAGCAAAAAGGCGAAGCAATAGGGGCAAGGCCTTTTCTGCAGGCTTCACAAAAGTACGAGGCAGTAACATGAGCCGGGGAATCTGAAGAAACCTTGTTATCAGGCACTAATCCATCAAAAGCGCCGCAAATAAGACATTTAGGCGGGAAAATGGCGTCCAGAAAGGCTTGCGAAAATCTTTGCAGGAATGGGTGAATGTCCATATCTCACATAGAACCGTCAGCCCGCAGCCGCTTGACGACCATCCCAGGAGGCTTGAAAGGCCCTCCAACAGAACACGTAATGGTCACTCGTCACCGGTCATTGGTCATTTTGCACTGATGCTCAATGTATGCGTTCTATGACTGCATCTGCAAATTGAGAGCATCTGACTTCACGGCTGCCTGGCATCTGACGGGCCAGATCGTAAGTCACGAGGCCATCGGAAATGCTTTTCTGTATGGCCTGCTCAATGGCAGAAGCTGCCTCTGTCCACCCCAAACGCTCCAGCATCATCACCCCGGAGAGTATCAGCGATACCGGATTTGCCTTGTCCTTGCCTGCATATTTGGGCGCTGTTCCGTGAGTGGCCTCAAAGACAGCGCACGTATCGCCGATATTGGCCCCGGGCGCCATACCAAGGCCTCCGACCTGGGCGGCCAGGGCATCAGAGAGATAGTCGCCGTTCAGATTGGGAGTTGCGATCACATGGTAGGACTCTGGCCGAAGGAGCACTTGCTGAAACATCATATCCGCGATCCTGTCTTTGATCATTACCTTAGACGATGGCGATTGACCGTCGTTCTCCAGCTCGCCATCTGACTCAAAAACAATGCGGTCCCCAAAAATCTCACTTGCCGCCTCGTAGCCCCACCTCATGAAAGCTCCTTCCGTATATTTCATGATATTGCCCTTATGTACCAACGTGACACTGGCAAGATCATAATCTAAGGCATACTGTATGGCCATTGCCACAAGTCGCCTTGAAGCCCTCCGACTCATGGGCTTAACCCCGATAGCCGAGCCCTTTTCAATATCTATTCCCATATTATCTTTAAGAAAGGAAATCACCGCCTCGGCCTCACGGCTTTCGGCCTCCCATTCAATCCCGGCATAGACGTCTTCTGTGTTTTCCCTAAACACCACCATGTTGACCCTTTCAGGGTGCCTCATCGGGGTGGGGACGCCTTTAATGTACCGTATGGGCCGAATACAGGCATACAGGTCCAGTCTTTGTCGCAACGCCACATTGACACTGCGCATCCCCTTGCCCACGGGTGTCGTCAATGGCCCCTTGATAGCTACCACATAATCCTTAATTACCTGCAGAGTCTCCTCGGGAAGCGATTCACCTGTTTGCCCGTATGCCTTTTCACCTGCCAGGACCTTCAGCCACGTGATCTTGCGATGATCACCGTATGTTGTATCAACTGCTTGGTCCAGAACTCGACTGCAAGCAGCCCAGATGTCCGGGCCTATGCCATCTCCTTCAATGAATGGAATGACAGGGGTATCTGGAACCAGAAGAGTGCCGTCTGCCCTTGTGGTGATCTGACATGTTTCAGTTTGGTGTTTTTCTTGACTGTCCATTTGTTTTTCCTTTATTCGGTTTGGCCGGTTGTGCCCGTTTTGCCGGTAAAAGTGCTCAACGAACCCAGCCGGGCTAAACGGCCTAATGGGCCAAACTGGCAAACCTTTTAAGATAGACCTGTATTATAGATATGGCCGCCGGAGTAATGCCGGATACCATTGAGGCCTGGCCCAGAGAGATTGGCCGAATCCTGGCAAGCTTCTCCTTTACTTCATTTGAAAGCCCGGGAATGTCCTGATAATCAAAATCATCCGGAATCTTTGTGTCCTCTCGGTGTTTGGAACGCTCAACCTGTTCCATCTGGCGTTTAGTATATCCATCATATTTTATCAGGATGCTAGCCTGTTCAGTGACTTCCCTGTCAAAAGAAAGGATACGCCCGTCAAAATTGGCAAGGGCCTTAAGCTCAATCCCTGGTCTTTTCAGTAGATCAGTCAACCTGGCAGGTTGATTTATTTGGCCAAGGCCCAGCCCTTCCAGAGTTCGATTTACTTCTGGCTTAGGGTTCAGACGTACGTTTGAGAGTAGGGCCAGGAGTCTTTCAATAGCATCGCGCTTCTGCTCAAACTTCTCGTAAAGCTCGTCAGACACGAGGCCGATCTCATGTCCTAGCTCCCTAAGTCGCAAGTCCGCGTTGTCCTCTCGCAGGAGCAAGCGATACTCGGCCCTTGAAGTAAACATTCGATAGGGGTCCTGGGTTCCTTTTGTTACCAGGTCATCGATCATCACACCGATATAGGCCTGATCCCGTCCCAGGATGACAGGAGGCTCCCCAATCACGTAGCGCACGCCATTGATCCCGGCCATTATCCCCTGGCCTGCCGCCTCCTCGTAACCCGAGGTTCCATTGATCTGACCAGCCAGAAATAAGCCTCGAATGGTCTTACATTCCAGGCTCGGCTTGAGCTGCACAGGATCAACATAGTCATATTCAATGGCATATCCTGGCCGCACGATCTCCACATGTGCCAGCCCTTCAATAGACCGAAGCATCTTGAGCTGTATGTCCACCGGCAGGCTTGTAGGAACGCCATTCGGATAGATCTCGGCAGTTCCCAGCCCCATGGGCTCAAGAAAGATCTGGTGCCTCGGTTTTTCCGGAAAGCGAACGATCTTGTCCTCAATGGATGGACAATAGCGAGCCCCGGTCCCTCTTATCACCCCTGTGAAGAGGGGGGAACGATCAAGACCTGTCTTGATGATCTTGTGGGTTTTCTTGTTTGTATACGTGATATAGCACGGGACCTGATCACGAGTAATCGACTTTGTCTCAAAGGAAAAGGGCACTGGCGGGTCATCTCCATGCTGGGGGGTGAGCCTTGAGAAATCGATGGTCCGGCCATCCAGGCGATGGGTAGTCCCTGTCTTTAAACGGCCTACTCTTAAGCCCAATGCCTTTAAATGATCGGAAAGCTTGTTTGAGGCTGGGTCTCCCATACGTCCTGCGGGAAAGTGCTTAAGTCCAATGTGGATCAAGCCTTTCAGGAATGTGCCTGTAGTCAAAATAACGGCCTTGCCAAGAAACTTTTCCTGTATACTGGTTATGATCCCTTTAACCGTGCCGTCTTCTACGATCAGGGCATCAACTAACCCCTGTTTTACATCCAGGCTTTCCTGTTTTTCCAAAACACGCTTCATGCTGAGGCGATACTCTTCTTTGTCCGTCTGGGCCCTGGATGACTGCACCGCCGGCCCCTTCTTCGTATTTAAGCGACGAAACTGGATACCTGTGGCGTCGGTATTCTTGGCTATCTCCCCACCCAGCGCATCGATCTCGCGAACCAAGTGTCCCTTGGCAAGACCTCCAACGGCCGGATTGCATGACATCTCTCCGATGTGGTCCACGTTAATAGTAAGGACAAGGGTCGGGTGTCCCAAACGGGCCGAAGCCAGAGCAGCCTCGCACCCCGCATGGCCCGCTCCCACCACGATCACGTCGTATGTCTTAGGATATGTGTCCATATAAGAAATGCCTAAAGTGCCTAAAATGAGCTAAAATGCCTAAAATGAAAGAAGAATGGAACGGGTGAATTCCGTTTTTGCTAATGCTCGCTAATAGATTGCCTGAATCCCTTTTTGCCATCTGCCTGAATTAACCGATTTTGCAATTGCAGTCCACTTGCGGCCGATCTCCGGCGGAACAACTATCAACGGACATTACACAATTTTAGGCACTTTAGGCATTTTAGCTCATTTTAGGCACTTTCCCCACTTCTTCTCTGCCTCCTAACCTCGTACATAACAATAGCCCCGGCCACTGCAGCGTTAAGAGAGTCCACCTCCGTCTCTTGGGGAATAGTCACCAGACAGTCACAGGTCTTCCGAACCAGGGGACGTATCCCCTTGCCTTCCCCTCCAATGACAAGGACCAAACCGACATTGAAATCAAACTGGTCCACTGGTTGCTCTGAGGCGGCATGGGCGCCTACGACCCAAAGCCCTGCTTTCTTCAGCTGTTGTAAGGCGCTGACCAGATTGGGAACACGTGAGAACAACATATGTTCCATGGCACCGGCAGACGCCTTTGAAACCGCAGGAGACAAAGGGGCAGAACGGGCTTTGGGAAAGATGATACCATGGACCCCCATGGCCAAAGCGGTCCTGACAATAGAGCCAAGGTTTTGCGGGTCCACAATGCCATCAAGGGCTAGAATCAGGGGTAGTGCGGCATCCCTTTCAGCCTTTTTGAGAATTGCACTCTCATCTGCCAAAGGTAAGTCCCCAACTTGTGCCGCAACTCCCTGGTGCGCTGAGTCGCCGAAGCGGGATTGAAAAAAGTCCGGGGACTGGTGCTGGATAGGTATCCCTTTGATCCGAGCCCCTTCCAGGAGGGTCTTGATGCCTTTGATTTCGCGGCGTTTAGATACATAGAGATTCCTAATCTCCCGCCGCCCAGCCGCAAACGCCTCACAAAGAGGGTGAATTCCATAAAGAAGATCATCCATTGAAACATGCTTTTCTGATAATCGCTTCTAGTCTTGAAACAGTTTCGGCCAGATCGTCGTTTTCAAGGATATAATCATATCGAGAGGCCTGGGCCATCTCCGCCTCTGCGTTTTTCAAACGCCGCTCCACTGCCTTAGGCGAATCTGTGCCACGTTTTGTCAAGCGATTTTCAAGTTCTCTCGCATTTGGTAGCGTTATAAAGATTGAAACAGCTTCAGGATACTTGACAAACAGTTTCTTTGCCCCCTCAACGTCAATATCCAGCAACACGTCCTGCCCATCGGCTAACGTCTCCTCAATGTATGTGGCTGAAGTTCCATACAGGTGGCCGTGCACTTCTGCCCATTCGGCCAATTGGCCAGCATCGATTTTCTTTTCAAAGGCGGCCTTGGTGATGAAGTAGTAGTCCACACCATCTTGTTCATTGCTGCGAGGAGGACGGGTAGTGCAAGATATGGAATATCGGAGATCTCGTTTCTTTTCTAAGATCGCTTTTATGACGGTCGATTTTCCGGCCCCGGAAGGCCCGGAAATAATGAATAAACGTCCTTTCTTGTCCATCCTGTTACGTAATCTTACACCGCAGGGGCGCAAAGTTCGCAAATAAGTCTGTCTTTTGGAACTGTCGTGAGAGGCGACAATTCCAAAATCTGGGGGCATATTTCAAGCGGTAGTCTCAAGCAGCTTGTTTTTTGTTTTCCGTCCTCTCAACGGAAAACACCAACATAGTCAAACTCTGCGTGCTCTGCGTCTGGGGTGATCATTTCCTCCATTATTTCTTAGACACCGAGACGCAGTTCACTTCGGCTCCGCGGCCTTTTTCTTCTCCTCCTTGAATTCAAAACCGGCCTCAAAACGCTGAGAAATCGTTTCTGCCTGAATAGCCGAAAGGATTACGTGGTTGCTATCTGTAATGATGATCGAACGGGTGCGCCGGCCATGTGTGGCATCAATCAAGCGTTTTTCCTCTTTTGCATCTTCCTTAAGACGCTTCATGGGAGCAGAGCCGGGTGTCACAATTGTGATTATGCGACTGGTAACGACCGTGTTTCCAAATCCGATATTCAATAAAGCTGTCTCCATGATTTTTCTCCTCACGTTGGCAAATGCAAACGAGATCTCTCTCGCCCGCTCCCTGCAGTCACTCGAACCCTCAGAGAACACTGAGACAAGTTTTCCTTGGCCTGATTTTTTGAGAGGAAAAATCAGGCCAAAAACTCTGCGACTCTGTGGGCTCTGTGAGAGATAGTTTATCCGCTATTCAACATTCTGGGCCTGTTCCCTAATCTTCTCAAGTTCACTCTTAAGGTTCACAGCCATATGGGATAGCCTGGCGTCTCCTACCTTGGAACCAATGGTATTCACCTCCCGATTCAATTCCTGAAGCAGGAAATCGAGAGTCCTTCCAGCCGGACCATCCGCCTCGAGCACGGTGCGGAACTGTTTCAAATGGCTTTCGGCTCGAACTATCTCCTCTGTAATATCGCTCTTGTCCGCCAAGAAAGCTGCCTCCTGCGCCAGCCGGTTTGGATCTAACTCCACCTTGCCTTCGGTGAGCACGTCTATCCGTTCGTTCAAGCGACTCTGGTATTCTGACAATACGGACGGGGCCAATACTCTTATTCCAGAGATCCCCTCCTCCACGGACAGGAGACGTTTCTGAAAATCATCGTAAATGGCCTTGCCCTCTGAAATACGCATGACATCTACGCTTTCTAAAGCCTCATTAACACAAGTTGAAAGGTCTGCCCACGTCTTTTCCAAATCTGCCTCAGGTTCTGTTGCCGGAAGGATCCCCTCCAAACCAAGGAGGGTTTCCAGTCCGACCCTTTCTTCTATTCCCAGCGATTCGTTCAATTTGCACAATGCCCTGTAATAGGCTTTGGCCAGGGGCACATTCACTTCAATTTCCGGAATCGTGCGAGAACCGTTCTTGATCTTAACAACCACGTCCACACGGCCTCGCGAAACCTTGGCTGCTACCAGCTTCTTTATGCGCTCCTCAAGAGGTCCGCCTGCGGCGAATTGAGGCATACGCACAGAGATCTCACAATAGCGTCTGTTCACACAGCGCATTTCCACTGTATATGAACAGTCTTCGACCGTTTTTTCCGCCCTGCCAAAGGCCGTCATGCTTTTGATCATAAAATCACCAGGAATCAAAATGCCTAGAGTTTGAAAGTGCCTAAAATGCCTAAAATTAAGAACCTAAGGAACCCAGAAAAAATAATTTGAACATTTACCGCATGTCATTTCGACCGAAGGGAGAAATCTTGATAAGCCACTATTGACCGTCTCGTAAAAAGTCGAAAAACACCTCTTTCTGTCATTCCGGCGAAAGCCGGAATCCAGTTTATTCAGCTAGTTGCAAAGGCTCTGGACTCCGGTTTTCACCGGAGTGACGACTTTTTACGACTTCATCACTATTAGGTATAAGATTTCTCCCTGGCCCAGACCCTGGCCCAGACCGGGTTTTTCTCTCCTGGGCACTGTCCAACTTCTGTCGCGCCAGGGCGGGCAGGGCGGGCGCTACGCTCGAAATGACAAGACACGAACTGTTCAGGTTATTTGTGCTAAATGTCTAATCATCCGAAATTCAGGACCCGACCTGGAATTGAAGGAATCCGTCCAAACTCGATTGCTCAATCCCTGAATTCCCTAACACCTCAATTCCTAAATCCCCCAATATTGTTAACTTTAGCTCATTCTAGTATACAAGGCACTCTCTTAACTGAAACATATATCTGTCTCTAACAGACTTCAGAAAACTAACTATAGCGTCTCCGGCATAGTCCGGATAGGTCCAGTCCAGCGAACGAAAATCACCTTTATGGTAAATCAAAGTCAGGTCAGCATAGATGCCAGCCCTCAGATGGATACGGTGGGTGTAGTTTTTCCCGGTGGCCAGAACAAAGCGTTCTGCCAGCATATATCCCGGGTCGATATTGACCAGCCGCTTGCCTTGCCTTGAGAAGCTGCTCTCAAGCTTATTGGTAAAAAGCTTAACATCAGCCAGTTCCTCTTGCTCAATCAATTTGGAAAAAACCAACAACCGCCTGAAAAGAGGACTACCCATCTCAGCCGTATAATAATCTGTCTCATTGAAAGGTAGCCAGGGACTCACCATATCAACTGATCCCCAGGATTCAGACAGACCGCGAAATACCTCCTGGAGTAGGTCCTTGTCCCGCATAAAGACACTAATGACCAATTTGGCAGGTTTTGGTTCGCGTGGAATGCTCATAGCACCTGTGAAGTATCATTGAACATTTATCATCTGTCATTTGTTGTCTATCTCTCCAAGAGATCCGGTTTTCCATGGTTAGATTGCCACGTGTACTAGCCGGTTAATGAAAAATGCCAAATAATAGATGATCAATGATAGATGTCATGGTCGCCCTAAGCTGGTATACTGGAATCCCTGGGCGCGCATCCGCTCCGGTTTGTAGATATTTCGCAAATCCACAACGAT
>DAOUWN010000095.1 GCA_030667105.1 Deltaproteobacteria bacterium | reverse complement strand
GCGAATCTCTTTATCGACGTCCAGCGAATATCCAAATATTCGTGGGCAAGAATGTTTCTTAAGGCCGCCCACTGAGAAATGCTCTCACCGAAGCCTTCATCAAAGAGGCTGGTTGCTCCAAGTTCTTTTAAAACCTGTTTGTAGGATGGGGGGATCCTCTTATCTTCACAGGCAAGGATAACCTTCGCCATATCAATAGAACAATTGACAATGTTCTCGATCCATCTTTCGATATTTCGCCTTACGTCTCTTTCTTGATGATAAGTCTTCCAATCGATGTTCGAAAATTTCGGGAAATCAGACAATTCTACTTCCATGAAGTCAACATATCTTATTAGCCGCTCTCTATCTTCTGGCAATAGCTCCATGCCTTCTCTCCTGCTTAAATTTCCAATACCCCTCAATCCACTCCCTCACATCTATGGCTTCTGAGGTTATCCTCAAAAGAAAGTCCATATACAGATTACGGTCTTTGATAATAATGGGGTTTCCTCTCAGCGCACTATCTGCAACAGTTGGAGCAGCTCGATTAAGAATCAGGAGGCCTACCTCCCTTTCAACAATCCTCTCAAGATCAAGCCATATTCGGTTTTCACTGTCATAATGGATATCCGGATCTTCCCATTCAAGAACCCTACTTCTTGGTTCAAAATAAATAGCGATATCAACATCCGAATCAATCCCTTCCTGACCCTTTGCCCATGAACCGTAAAGAAAAGCCATAACAACATCATCTCTTTTTGCAAAATATTCTTTTAGCCTTTCCATCATCATGTTAACGTCCATAGTCCCCACCTCAGAACTCCCCAATTATATGTTAAATCAAAATGCTACAAATCCGAAGCACGAAACCCGTACTGTTCTCAAGGCGTCAGCCGCAAATCCGAAACCTGTCTGCCGACAGGCAGGCAAACTGGGAATCTCCTGGTGATGAATGGCGATGAACGCCTTGAATAGTTTTTCTACAGCTTGTTGAGAGTGGAAGCACACCATGTTGAAAATCTTCTCGTTCAGAAGAACCCTGGCGCTTTGGAGATCATCCAAGGCATAACTCAACCATAGTTCAGCGAGTTTCGTTGTCATAAATCTTTATTCCTCGTTTCACTGTCGCTGATATGAATGAAGACGGTTCCTTTTCCAGCATCCGAAATTCGTCTGGCGTATAGACGAGAAGATCCAACCCGAAACGTCGGTCATATTCTGACAACATTTTGCGCAACTTCAGGCGTCTGTCCAGGGGCCGATCATTGGAAGGTGCCACTATTAGTAGATCGATATCGCTTTGATTGTCGAAAGTCGAAGTAGCATGCGACCCGAAGAGATAGATCTTCGTCGGATTAATTCCCTTTATTATAGACACGATCTGCTCAAGGTCTCCTTCAATCTTCTCTTTCATGGGACTCCCACCAACACGCATTTAGCGAAGATATTCGACCAAGATGTTCCAGTCTGTCCGCACAAGTGAACCCCCTGATGAGGTATCCCTAATGTTGCATAAACAACATGGCAACAGATGGCAAAAACCAAGAATAACATATGGTTGAGCATTCATGATGCATTGTTCACAAATCCACCGAGAGTGACATCCATGAAAAGCGAAGAACCTGCCATGTTGTTTACCCTTCGGGAAAGCCGATGATACCGCATCTCCTTTGTTGCCTGCCGGGCCGTAGCCTTGGCGAAGACTGGGCAAGGGTTCGCGGTAAACTAACTACAGCTTTACCCTTGGTCGTCTTGGATCTGCGGCATCCTCGACTTTTGCAACGTTAGGGGTATCTTTGAACCTATATATCAAAACAGGATTTTTGGCAAAAAGCAGGATATAATTTCCAGTTGCTTTCACCCTTGAGCCTTCAGCCTCTTTGCTTTCTGTTTTTCCCTCCAACCTCTAACCTACCGCCTCCAACAGCGTCACAGACGCTTCCGCTTGCCCAGTGAACTGCCTTTGTACTTTTATTTCACCGGGGCCTCAATTCCCCCATCTGTCAAGAGGTTAGACCTGACCCATCTTTTTCGTTTTTTCTTGACAACTTGTCAAGAACGTCTATCATTAGATTGAGATCGTTTTGGGAGGTATCCATGAAAACACTAACTGTGGGCGAGCTAAAGGCCAGATTTTCTGAAGCACTTGGACAACTTAGAAAAGGCCAGGAAATTGCCATCAGCTACGGCAAGAAACGAGAAAAGGTTGCCGTCCTTTTACCCTATTCACGTTATCGCGCAAAACCAGAAAGAGTTTTAGGGTTACTCAAGGACCGGGGCCGGTGTGTCATCCACGACGATTTCAAACTGACTGACGAAAAAATGCTCACATCATGAACTATTTGCTGGACACACATACTTTTCTGTGGTCCCTTTTCGCCCCGGACCAATTGAGTAAGTCGGCAGCATCAAGCGGATAACGGTGCTTCGGATCATTTGAAATTGCCCGATGCCCCTCAAACCTATTGCCGCGAAGCTGCCCGCGCGTTTTCACAAAAGGCCTCTTACACCAATGATCACCATGGCAACCATGGCAGACAATCCAAACCTGTTCAATTGACCCCGCAACTCCCCCACAATTACTTCAAAACTAAAAAACAACACGATAATCTTCGCGGCCACCAAACCCATATGCAGGCTTCGGATTTGCTCATCGGGTAAATTCGGCACTACCAAGGCGATGAAAAGAATCAGAAAGTCCACAGGGGAGACTTTGAACCCCTGTTGCCTTCTCGTTAACTTCAGCGTGAGGATAGCAAAAAGCGCCAACACACCGAATGACAAATTGTAGACTTTTGAAAAAGCTCCGTTGCACCACGATGTCATGTCCATTGCGCCCACATAAATCAACACAGGAATGAAGACAAATATGGCAATGCGCAGGGCGTACGTCATCCAATCCTTCTTGGCAAGCCACGTGACAATGATCAAACCCGCAATAACTACAGAAAAAAGCGAAAAAGGCATCGGTACGCTTGCAGGGACAAAACATGAGAAAAGCACAAGGACTGGAAACCCCAGACAGGTAATTCTGAAGGCAACCTTGGCAGGCAGTTGTTTGTCCTTCAGTCCCTTCAGTCTTTGTTTGATCATGCGATCCAAGAAACCGCGATTCAGTTTCCAGTCTGATTTTTCCGCAACAACAAAGGCAAACACAATCAGTCCGGAAAAAACAACATACCCAATCAGAAGCAGCCATTCAGAATAAAACCTCAGGATGAAGGCCGCAGTCACCAGAAAGGCCTGGAGGACATAAATCACAAAGACAGCCTCTGTGTGGAAAAGGTTGACTCTGAGGAGTTTGTGGTGGAAATGATTCTTGTCAGCCTTAAAAGGAGATCTTCCCTTGGTGATGCGTTCTGACATGACAGTCAGTGTGTCAAGCACGGGAAAGCCCAACAGGATCAAGGGCAAGAGGGGGCTCAGGGGCGTATTCCCCTGGGTTAGCCCCACCGAAAGGGTGACAGCGGAAAAACCCAGAAGCTGGCTCCCCGCATCACCCATGAACAACGTTGCCGGATAGGTATTATACCTGAGAAAACCGACGATGGCTCCGATCATTGCCACGGAAAACGTGGCGATCACGAGATTCCCTCCCCGGTATGCCAGATATCCTATGCAGCCAAAACTCAAAAGGCAGATGCCTCCAGCCAGCCCATCCAAGCCATCAGAAAGATTAATGGCATTGGTTACTCCCACAATGACAATCAGGGTCAAAGGTATGGCCAGCCAATCAGGGAGTAAGACGTCATCAGGCAGAAGCATACCAAGAGACTGGATCTTTACGCCTCCATAGAGAACTACCGTGAGGGCTGCAGCAAACTGCCCTACAAACTTAGCCTTGTAGCTAAGATTTCTAAAATCATCAATCAGCCCAAAAACCACCAATATTCCAGATCCAATCAAAATCGCCCTCGCAAGATCGTTCATTGGGACCCAAAGAAGCACGGGCACAAGGACACCTGCGGCCATGGCTACACCCCCACCCTTTGGCATGGGAAGAGGATGGACCTTTCTTGCATCAGGATAGTCAAAGGCCTGCACCCTTATGGCCAGTCTCCTGAAAAGAGGTATCAGAGCTATGGTAATGAACATGGACAGGAGTAAGGTGGTGAAGAAGGTCATTTTTTGATTTGCTTAGGGTTCGCGCAAGAATAAGTTCGTAGTGTTGGCGCTCAAATTTGGTTCAGATTTGGCCGATCCGATTGAGCAAAACGGCCATATTGATCTCGCTTTTTGTCTTGACAATTTGTAATGAAGATCTGCCTCCTCAGCTTTCCCGACTCCCTTATTCCTCCTTGACAAGATATGATAACGTATGATAATTTACAAATATATAAACTTCTTCAGATGCCCCGGTTCAAAAAGCATGTAAAGAAGCTTCCACGACAGTATCAGCAGATCATCTTGGATGCGGTTGAAGACCTCATGGCAAATCCTGAGGTCGGTCAACTTAAAAGGGGCGACTTGGAGGGCTTTAGGATTCATAAGTTTGCGATGGGCCGGCAATTAACTCTCATGGCTTATAAGGTTGAGAACGATTCCCTTGTATTGTACCAGGTTGGTCCACATGAAAACTTTTACAAGAATCTGAAAAAATATCTGAAAGAAATCGGAGGTTAACATGCTAACAGCAGAAAAAGTCATAAAAGAAATACACCTTCTTCCCATACGAGAAAGAGAAAAAGTCGCTCGCCATATTATAGAGCTTGGGATAAAAGGCCCTCATCCAGGTGTCCATGAGGTTTTGGACATAAAAGGATGGCAGGATGAAATTGCAAGAAAACCGTTTAATCTAAAACAAGCATCGGAGTATCTCGGAGTGTCATCTGTGACCCTCAGAAGATGGGTTAAAACAGGTCGAGTATTGGCCTACAAAATAGGCAGGGCATATACATTTGACGTCTTGGATCTCAAAGAACTGAAAAAGGCACATCTCACAAAAAAACCTGCAAGAAAATTCTGATTTTTTCACTGGGGTCTGTGTCCGTCTGCGTGGGTCTGCGGCTAATCACTCACCCTTTGTCAAGAATGAAGACCTGACCCCTTCGGACTCTATTTCAGGGGAACTCAAGAATATGCCAGCCCTTTCTTTTGACGAGGATTTTAGGGCGCCGGGTTTGACAACTATCTCCTGAGCGGCTATTTCTGAAGCCTGGCTTCGTGATTGTCAAATGTTGAGATCTGAGCCCGGAGTCCTTCCCAAAACAGGGAACTCTCTGCGCCCTCAGCGTCTCTGCGGTTAACTACCTATCACAAAAGTCAAACGGAGATTTGGCCCCGTGTCGTCCCAACTTTGCCTCTCATGCAGCAGCGAGTGGTAGTGGTTGTAACCATGTAATTGGAATGGTGTCGACTATTGAAGGCGTATAGGCTGATAGTGAAAGAATGTCACTTACCGGAGGACGTGACAGAATATCAAATACAATTTCACGCAGCTCATCAGAGAGTTTAGCCAGACCTGTAAGGGGAAAACTACGCGGGCCAATGTCGGTTTTCTGAGCCAAAAGGGAATATTCAAGAAAGGTCAGACCTATAGCTCTGCGCTGCTTTTTGTTGATACGCAGCAAAATGTGGTCATTCAATTCAACCCCTGTTGCTTTCTCTCCAGGTTCAAATGAAACGTAAAGGGTGTCACTGGTCTCATCATAGTTAAAGCTTGGCCTTGTCATACTCTCACCGTATCTCTTTCAAATATGCTGTTACAATATAGTTGTTTGAAACAGGTTCACGAACCTTACCTTCTCTAAATCTAAACAGCACAATGGCAACTAGGTGCGTGTTATCATTTGTCAAATCTCCAAACGCCTTAATATAGCGGTATTTTTGTGGGTTAAGTAAGTCTTGTTTGCGTACACCCGACCGGACTGTTTCTTCCAGGTGTCTTTCAAGCTCTGACATTTCTGGATGATTAATCGGCTCAATAATGTGTTCCCAGCGTTCCTGGGTCAGATAAACGTCGTTGCCATAACGGTCGCGAACCGTGCAGCGTATACTCGCAGTCATGATCTCACTCTCGACACGATTTCCCCGAAAATTGCAACAAAATGTATCATAATGATCCTGAACCGTCAAAAGGAAAGTTACCCAAAACAGCCCTCCAAACTAGCGGCGGATCTTCGACCTTGAGCGAAAATGGGTAAAAATTCGTATTCCCCTCCTCCTAGAGCGCCTTATTCACAGTTCAAGGTTTGATACAGGTCTTGCTCAGCCTTCAGCCCCTTGACACAGAGTTATGGCGGTGTTATTATGCATATTGACCAGACCGAAACACGACAAAGGAGGTCAAGGCGATATGAAGCGTACGACAGTCATGTTACCCCAGGATCTAAAAATGCGAGCCTTGAAAAGCGCCAATATGATGGGAGTTTCCTTTGGACAGTTTGTTCGGGAATCCCTGGAAAGGGCGTTGAATCATAGAGATGACATTCCGTCAGAGGACTCTTTGTTTGCAGACGATGCCGTCTTCCGCGGGGACTCTCCTGCAGATCTCGCCAAGAATCACGATAGCTACGTTTACGGAGATAAATCGTGATCTTTTTGGATACGGGCGCTTTCCTCGCACGTTATATGAGTCACGACCAATTCCATGAACAGGCTCTTGCATTCTGGGATGCCATTGGGAAAAAACGTGATTTGTGTTTTACCAGTAACTTTGTTCTGGACGAAACCTTCACGCTGCTTGGGCGTCGTGCCGGATACGGCTTTGCAGCCGAAAGAGCCAGCAACATCTATGGGTCAAGGACTCTCAAAATCCTGCGCTCGACTCAAGAGGATGAACTAAAAGCGATTGAGTTTTTTGAGAAGTATGCTGACCAGGAAGTGAGTTTTACCGACTGCATATCCTTTGTGCTAATGCGTAGAGAAAAGATTAAGCGGGTTTTTTCTTTTGACAACCATTTTCGGTTGGTAGGGTTCATTTTGTGCCCGTGACGAGATGCCTCCTTTACGCGTTTTTCGCTTCAGATTGAGACCTGCCTGGTCTGTTTCTACGTCTGTTTTCCCCTCCACCCTCTAACCTAAGAAAATTTACCCAAAACAGCCCTCCAAACTGACGGCCGACTTTCAGCCGTAAACCCCTGCAGCCTTGCAGAAAGGCTTTTTGTAACCGCAGACGCACGCAGACTATTGCGGCGACGACATGTCGCCACAATGATTATCCGGCCCTTCGGGCAAATCTAGCACCATCCTTTTGATCTGAACTTTTGAATGCTTAAAATTGACCAAAAGGCCAACTCGTATCCCTGTCCCTTTCAAAGTCTGAAAGTTTTATAACCCTACAACGACACTTACAGTTGACACCAAATTCTGGATTCTGTCATGCCGGACTTGATCCGGCATCCAGAAGTCGACCTATGACCATGAACTAAAATAGCCATCTTCCAGACCGTTCTGACTGGATTCCGGCTTTCGCCGGAATG
>DAOUWN010000104.1 GCA_030667105.1 Deltaproteobacteria bacterium | reverse complement strand
ATTTGGCTTTATAACTCAGGAACTTTGTGAACTCCGGCCGGGAAAAAGCTCTTTTGTTCGTCTTTAAAAGAAATTCATGGATGGTTTCTATGGCGATAGATTTCAAGGTACGATGCCAGAGCCTTGGTAGCCCTCCATTATCAGATATGGTGGCTCTCTTTAGTACCTCTAAGAGATCATCACTCTTAACGTTGCAGCAGGAATAACCTTGTCTCCCTGACCACGACCCATTTGATAACTCTTCGGGAAGGTCATGAATGGTAATTTCTGTTTCTTTGGTTAGGATAATCGCCCTTTCTATGATGTTTTCCAGTTCCCTGATATTTCCCGGGAATGAATAGTTCATCAGGGCCTCAAGTGCCTCGTTTGATATCCTCGGAACAGCTTTTCCGTTTTCACGGGTATATTTTGCCACAAAATGATCAACCAGAGGCGGTATATCCTCTTTGTGGTCTCTTAAGGGAGGAAGCTGAATCTTGATGACATTCAGACGATAAAACAGATCCTCCCTGAACCAACCTTCCTGAACGCCTTCTTTCAAGTCCCTATTGGCAGCCGCAATGAAGCGCACATCCACCTTGATGGTCCTGGTCCCTCCAACCCGTTCAAATGCATTCTCCTGTAGTACCCTCAGTAATTTGACCTGAAGAGCTGTAGGCATTTCAGAGACCTCATCTAAAAAAAAGGGTTCCCTTATCAGCTACCTCGAATCGGCCTTTTTTCATGGCCATAGCCCCGGTAAAGGCCCATTTCTCGTGTCCGAACATCTCGCTTTCCCACAGGTTATGGGACATGGCCGAGCAGTTGACCGCAATAAAGGGCTTGTCTTTCCGGGTGCTGTGATAATGAATGGCCCTTGCGATCAACTCTTTTCCTGTTCCGGTTTCCCCGACAATCAGTAACGTCGCCTTGGTAGGGGCAACCATTTCGATCAGTTCATAGATTTTTAACATGGGTTCGCTTCTGCCCACAATATTATAAAAGTGGGGTAGCTTGATAACTTCTTGCGATAACATATGCACCTCCTTGATCGGTCGTACCCGATCAGTCAGACAAAGGGTTTACAAAAAAGACCATATGGAAACAAGGAGTAATGAGGTGTAATCCTAATACTCAAGCCTTACCCCGGCCTCGATCCAGCGATCAGGCTGGGGAAAGACTTCGCGGTAGATATAGGAGGTATTGGTGAGATTATGTACTGCACCAAAGAGGCTTAGCTTCCCGTATCGGTCCGACTCCGGAAGCTGGGCCTTGATAAGATAATCAAAGACAAAGACCTCATCCCGGGTTTCGGGGTAGGTGGAATTGTGATAGATATATTTTCCCACAAGAGAATGTGTTATCCACTCCCGTGCGTAAGAGGCCGAAACATTGTAGAGGCGCCTGGGCCTATCCTTGATAACTTCATCGGTCTGTTCGTCTTTTACGTCGATAAAGCTTCCGCCCAATGCCAGTGTCAGCCCGAAGTCAAAGGTTGCCCGGATGTTTCCTTCCACACCCTGTCGGGTAACCTTGTCGATGTTTTCGTATTTCAGCGTGTCCCAATTGAGTGAGATGAGATCCTTGGTCTCTTCCCGAAAAAGGTTCACTTCGAGCCTCAGAAACCCAAAGGGCTGCATCTCGCCGCCAAGCTGGTAGTTGACGCCGACCTCCGGTTTCAGATCCTTGTTGCCGTACTGTGGATGAATCACCCAGACATTGGGTGGGGCGGAAAAACCTTTTGCCACCTGGGCCCTGACAAGGGCCTTGTCTCCCCAGACACGATAGACTATGCCGCCCGAAGGGCTCACTGCGGAGCCAAAATCCTCGTTTTTGTCATAGCGAAGTCCAGCATTCAGAGAGAAGTCCCCCAGGCTGAAGGTGTCATTGGCATAAACAGCCCAGTTTCCGGAGTCGTATTCCTTGGTATAGGAGCTGTGATCGTATATCCCCCAATCCCCATCAAACCCGAGGTTAAACCGATTACACTCAGCAACCTCGTAGCTCACCCGTGCGCTGCCACCCCAGGTTTCTTCAAAATAGACGTAGTAGCTTTGCCTGTAATCCGTGAAAACATCGTCAATCCAGTTGTAGAATCTATGGTGTCTTCCCTCAACAGTCAGGGCAAGATTGTCAGCAGGTGACGTTTCAAAAAGGAGCCTCTCATAGGTGCGTTTGCGATAGAGGTCATCCCAAAAGTCGGGGTAATTTAGGACGGGATCGCCATTGCGGCCTTTGTCATAGCTATAGGCAAAGTTGAGGCGACTCGTCTCACCCAGTTCGTAGTTGATCTTTCCGTAAACGGCCTCCTGGTCGTATTCAGTATGGTCGATAAACCCGTCGCTCTCCTCGTGGGTCAGAGACAGCAGGTAGCCGAGACGATCCTTCGTACCGCTGAAGGTCCCGCGGCTCTTTAAGGTCTTAAACTCACCATAGGATGCCCGCATATCGGCTGCAAACGGCTTTTTGGGATCCGGTTCTTTGGTGATGATATTGATCACACCGCCAAGGGCCGAACCCCAGGCCGACGATGCTGCCCCCTTGTAGATCTCGATCCGCTCAATCTGATCAATAGGAATATAAGAAAGATCGGTCATGGGGTTGGCCAGTTGGTTGAGGGGGACCCCGTCCTGGTAGACAGCCACGTGCCGGACGTCAGAACCCTGGATGGTGGCCGTGGCCTGGCTTCCCAATCCACCATTAAACTCCACGTAGATACCCGGTACATGCTGGAGCACCTCGGCTGCACTGGAGACGGGCATCTTTTCTATATCGTCTCTGGTAATCACAGTAATATTTGCGGCCACCTCTTGTCTGGGCGCCTGCAGACGGGTGGCAGAGACCACGATCTCTTCCAATTCATAGGCCTGGTCTTTGGTGGCCGTGTCTGCGGCCCACACCTTGCCGGGAAGGGCCACCAGGAAAATGAGGCAATATAAAATGAAGCTCCCCGCAGCAAGTCGCCGACGCGCCATAGCTTGGGCGACGGTGCGCTGCGGGGTATCAACGCGGAATTGCGCCGTAGCCAAAAACCCGCCTCTCGCCTCGGCGAAGCCTCCGGCGCAGCCAGGGTCGCTCTGACGAGCTTCGGCGCGGTTCGCCTTGCCTTTCATCCCTGCAGCAAGTCGCCGACGCGCCATAGCTTGGGCGACGGTGCGCTGCGGGGTATTACGGCGAAGGCGAATAAGGACCGTTTCATGTTTCCTGGGTTCCATCCAATCCATAACCCTTAACCTTGTCAATAAGGCATTTCCTGCTTATGCCTAACAGCCCGGCTGCTCTGGTTTTGTTATTTTGGGCGCGGCTTAAGGCAAGAGCGATAAAGAACCTCTCCACACCCCTCAAGTTCATATCGGATATTTTCTCATACACTCCTGCACCAAAAGGAAGGTCTTTGGTGGTGATCATACTATTCCGGCAGGTTATCACGGCCCGCTCTACAACGTTTATCAGCTCCCGGACATTGCCTGGCCAATCGTACTCCCTGAGGGACAGCATGGCGTTAGTAGAAATGCCCTCTATCTCTCGACGATACTCCTTACAGAATCTTTTGAGATAGAACTGGGCTATGAGAGGGACATCTTCCTTTCTATTCCTCAAGGGTTGGAGCTCGATAGTATAGACGTTCAAACGGTAGAAAAGATCCTGACGAAAGCGGCCAGCGGCAATCTCTGCCTCCAGGTCGCGGTTGCTGCTAACAAGGAGGCGAAAGGCCGAATATATCGGTAAGGTTCCTCCCACGCGCATGAAGGTCCTGTTTTCAACTGTCCTGAGAAGTTTAGCTTGAAAGAAAAGTGGGGACTCGCTGATCTCATCCAAAAAAAGCGTCCCCTTGTGCGCCACCTCGAAAAGACCTATCTTTCGATCAACAGCACTGGTAAAGGCCCCTTTTTCATGGCCGAACAACTCGCTCTCCAAAACCCCTGGGGCAAATTCATTGCAGTTTACGGCAAAAAACGGCTTATCTCGCCTGCCGCCGAGATTATGGATCGCCCGGGCAACCAACTCTTTTCCCGTCCCCGTCTCACCGGAGATAAGGACAGTAACGGAGAGATCGGCTATTTCCTCTATGGAATTAATGAGCCGATTGATTCCCTCTGATTGCCCTATGATGGTCACCGGCGTTTTTTTTTGGAACGATCTTTCTCTCCGAAGCGAGGCGAGTTCCTTGAGATTCTCTCTCTTGTTCAAGGCCTCGCGGACGGTTGTCCACAACAGATCCAGTTTATCGTCGATCGGCTTTTCAAAATAGTGAAACGCCCCGTGCCTCACTGCCCATATAGCCTCTTCTGTAGAACCATAAGCCGTAATGAGGATGACCGGGACGTCGGGACATAGGTCCTGAACCGTTCGAAAAAGCTCGATCCCGCTCATCCCAGGCATCTGGATATCTGAAATAATCATGTCCACAGGATCTTGGCTCATGAGATCAAGGGCCTTCTTGGCAGATGTCAGAGGCACCATGTCAAGATCTTGGGCCGAAGCCAGAGAAGAGAAAAGACCGAGGAATCCTTCGTCATCATCTATCAACATGATCCGTGGTCTATTCATAACGATTTAATTACCTACTGGAAACATCCTAAACAGTCCATATTTTTTTGTTTGGAAGGCACCTTCTTTCTTGTTGTGTAGAAAGGTTACACCAAATAGCTCGGAAAATCCCTAAGATCGTAACGTTTTGTTACAGCAAGAGGCCACCCCCATAACCCATCCGAGAATTCTATTGGCATTACGCCTGGTTACGCATCATCTCCAGGGGGCCTTCTCCGGTACAGTTATTGCGAGTACATAATTATTTATAATATTGCAGCACAATATCTTGACTGTAGGAGTGAAAAGCCATGCTTGAGCCCATTGAGATTGATCCAAAAACATTTCTTCGTCAGCACTGCACACTGCCGGCCTTGCCAGAGATAATCGCGCAAATTCAGCAGATTATCCAGAGCGGCGATGTAGACATGGAAATGGTGGCCGAACTGATAAAGGTGGAACCGGCACTCCTTGCGCAGGTGCTCAAAGTCGTCAATTCAGCTTATTACGGCCTGCCTGGAGAAATAACAAAGGTACGGGTGGCAATTGCGTATCTGGGGCTAAATGAGATTTACCGCATGGTGCTTTCCCTGTCTGCGATCAATACTCTGCAGATCGAAGAACAGGATGAGTTAGAGGAGTTCTGGTTTCACTCGTTCTATGCAAGCCTTTGTACCAAATACCTGGCCAAACAATACGAGCCGCACCTATCCTATGAGGAATTGTGGTCAGCAAGTATGCTTCATGATATCGGCAGGCTCGTTTACCTGAAGTTTTTCCCTGAGCATTATGAAGCCATAAGGGCTTTCTCCAAAGAACACGGCGTTTGCTTTAGTGAAGCAGAAAGGCATTTATCATTACCCTCAAGCTCTTTTCTTGGCGCCCTGTTGTGTGTCCACTGGAGGCTTCCGGACAATGTGAGACAGGCATGTGAGCTTCATACCCTGAGTGATTTCTTGGCAGCAGAAGGAGATAGTTCGTCGACACCTTTCCAGCGCATGATATGCCTCGGAAATCTGCTTGCCGTTCTGTCCACGAGACAGCTGAACGATTCCGTCAAACAAGAAATCAGTGATACCGTAAGGACAGCCCTGGATTACACAGAGGCTGAGTTCTTGACCATGATGGGAGACATTTACGAGTTGAGGACAGAGGTGGAAAGCTTCATGCAGCAATTCCGTTAGTCTCCCACCAATCGGCTTAACGTCTCAAAGACAGTGGAGGAATATGACGGATAGCCTCTATGGGATTGCATATCCCTTAGCTGAGTGTGGTCTTTCAGAAAAAGACGCGAACCGCATTCGCCTGGATGTAGCGCAATACTGCCTCCGGCAAGCGAAAGAGGGGAAACCGTACAATCTGAATTTCCAAAACTCCGACACGGAAGAGGCGTTCTACTGCAGTCAACTCGCTTACAAGGCTTATATACGGCCCGGGATCAATCTCAATACAGAGAAGGGAATCCCGAATATTCCATTTTCAAAGAATGTCGTGTTCCCGAGCGAGGTGTGGGGCGCATGTAACAAGCGTGTGAGAGTCTGACATGCTGGAAGGAGCTTGTATTGATGCCCCCGGCAAAGATGACTTCCGTGATTGAACATCAGGACAAATGTGACAGAATAGAGAGTTAACCCCAACTGTTCCAAGCGGTTGTCAACCCATTCAGATTTCGGGCAGCCACACAAAAGCAGAATGAGAGGAAATCATGCAATTGCCTGATATTGGGGACATGATTACCACAGAAAAAGCTATGCAGTTTTGCAGGCATTATGGATTGGGCTTTCTGGTCAACCGGATTGAAGACAATCCAGACAATTATACGTCTTGGAAGTTTGATGGGTGTTCGATGCTGCCGGACAAATTAATATCTGCACTAATCAACGTGGAAACCTTGACGGAAATCTGTTTGCGGCATGATCTCCGGTATGCCTTTGGAGAGCCTGGCAATGATGAAGAACGGTTAAGAACCGACTTGATTCTAGCGCTTGAGTTGTTGGAGGGTGGTGCCAGTGCCGTTGTATCCGAAACCTTTTTTGATGGGGTCCGTCTAGGCGGTGGTGAATTGGGGTTTTCGTTTTCCTGGGGCTTCGCGAGAAAAAGAAAGACTGGTTAACTGATGGAGACGGCGTGGATTTTTCTACAATAAAAAACTCGGTAGCTTCCATCCTCGCATATCCGGCAAGAAAAGAAGACCGGATCAAAAAGTGGCGGAGTGAAGCGAAAAACGGAAAAATCGGTCCGGAACCATTTCAAATACCCTTGTACAAACCGGAAACGTGGTTGAAGCAATCGGCGGACATGAACAGCAGTGAAAACTCAAATATTTCACTAAGATCCAATCTTTACCGTTTCTATCAGGCAGCCTCTATTCACAGGCAGTTTGTGTTGCGGGAATTGCTGCCCGATAAGAAACTTATCGTGGCATGACTTGGGTGGCACACAAGAAACTAATACAACTGAAGAATAGTCGTAGGAGTAAAAGGGGGGCGGCCACCTAACAACCTGGGGAGGAAAGAGATGTTACGTTTCAAATTGTGGTTAATTCTGTCCGTTGGGTCTGTGCTTCTGTTGTGTAGCCCGGCATTCGCCTGGGCTTCGGCCCCTGACAACAGCCTTTCCGAGGGACTCGACTTGCTGGTCAAGTTCTTCATGCTGGCGGTTGTCATAGAGGTGGCCTT
>DAOUWN010000217.1 GCA_030667105.1 Deltaproteobacteria bacterium | reverse complement strand
TGCTTGCCAACCACTTTAATCCTTAGCCCATGATTTTATTGTAGATATCACACCAACTCCCATTTGGAAACCAAAAACGGGCTGTAGACATATCAGTCTGATATTGGTGTCAAAAAACATGGATTCTCAAAACACACAGTGCCTTGCAATATGGAAACTGGCGTTAGGGAGAATCCCAGTACAGATTTCTTGCCAATCATGTGTACCTGCCACTAACACGATTTTATCAGAGATCTCTGCATGATATAGCCAATTTTGGCAAACACTTCGGCATGGATTTTGGCGCACAAACGTCTTACACTCATAAGACTGACAGCAAGTCCCTTCTCCGGCCAACCTGGGACCGACGGAGCATGAGCGTTTATTCAATGTCTATGATGCGTTAACCTCGGCGCCACATCTCTTAGTTGACCCAGGCACAAGGTTTTTAGGCAGGGCCTTGCGTTTTATAAGAGGCTCTACTATGATGTTGTGAAAACGTAGGGCCAGAATTTCCTGGACCTTCGAAAGGGGGGAGAATCATGAAGTATGCGGTACTGTTATTGGGAATTGCCTCTTTATTGATTTTCGCCGGTTGCGGAAACGGCGAGAAAGGTGAACAGCCAGCCAAGAGCGAATATCAGGGAGCTGTTGAAGGGGTAAAACAAGAGCCTGACGCCGTTACACAAGAGGTGGAAGAGAAAGCTGAAGAAGCTGCTAAAGTGGTAGAGGAGAAGACGGAGGAGGCTGTTGAAGCGGTAGAGGAGATAACGGAGGAGGCTGTTCAGACTTTAGAAGAAAAGGCTGGCGAGGCTGTTGAAGCGATGGCAGAGAAGACGGAAGAGCATGCTGGGGCCGCTAAAGAGAAGGCTAAAGAGGTTCTGGAGTAAAGAACTTATATGATGGGCGCATGATAGATCTTACCGAGATCGACACTAGGCAACCAGGGGCCTCGGTCGTAAATTTCATCCAGCAACCTAAAGAATCCCGGCTCTCAAAAAGTACCCAGTCATTGCAGGAAGCTATGATCCCAGGCTAGCGCATCTCAGTGTAGATCTTTGGCAATCTGTGTTTTAAGGCTATGCGCCTTATTTTCAATATGCGGAGAGGCTGCCATTTCAGATGGCAGTGTCTTCACAAGTGAGACTAGGAGGCGAGATTTTGTGGCCTGTCATTATGGCGATTTTTGGCATTGCGCTCACCAGAGAAATACCGAGCATGTCATGCAAGCATATTTTTTGCTCAGAACTAGAGACGGGGTTACGAATGTTGGATCTAAGGTAGTTTCGCAGATATTGATTTGGTCGCTCTATGTTGGATGTTGAATTTTTCCCGGATCCTTTTCAAGGATACGAGCCGGCCGTGTCGGGAGTAAGGAGTGAGGAAAGACTTCAGCTTCATTTCCAAGGGCCTCGGATTGACCTCGCTTTCAATAGCGAGGACCCCGTCTGTAATGATCTTCTGGAGAAGCAGTTCGCGATCCGTCCTCTCCCTGATGTTTGCCGCAAAAGGCAAGAAGAAAAAATTCGCCAGAACAATGCCGTACAAGGTAGACGTAAGGGCAATCGGCACCGTAGCCAATATGACTGAAGCATCCCCCACGCCTTGAAGCAGACTGATCAGCCCGACTACACTGCCCACGACGCCAAAGGCAGGAGCAATTTCTGCCATCGTCCTGAGAACCCTCTCTGATTGCTCCCGTCGGATCTTAAAGTAATACATCTCCGTATTCAGGAAGTCCCTTATCTGGTCACTCTCGTAGCCATCGACCAAGAATCCCAGGGCGCGCCGCAAGAAGGTCATGGATGTTGTCTCCTCATCTTCTTCAAGGGAGAGAAGCCCCTTTAGCCTACTTTTCACGGACAGATCTACGAGGATCTCGACGATCTCCTCAGGCTCCTTCACACGAGTGCTGTATGAAGTCGTCAGAACCTTGTATACAATCATTAGGCGTTTTATCTGAAAGCTGATGAGGGTTGCACCGAATGTGCCCCCAACAACGATCAACAACGCCGCCAGATTGAAATAGAGCCCCACGTTCCCGTGAATGGCAAACCCCGAACAAAAAAGAATGACACAAATTGCCAACCCAATGAGGTTCTTACGTTCCTTGATCAACCATTTTGAAGCACTGAAAATGATCTCAGTGATCTTGATCACCGGATTGAGCAGTCGACACAAAAATGTGTAGATACCCATTTTGATAGCCCTCGCTCTTGAGTACGGATGTTGGTTCTTGGCCTATCGAAAAGTGTTCCAGGGCCACGTGTCGGCTGTTGATCGCCGAGTTCCTTCCAAAAGGCCCGATCCTATCACGTTCTCCCCAATTCCCGGTCTGCCATACGGTCTTTCCTTGGTGATGATAATCTCCACCCGTCTGTTAGCGGCTCGATTCCGGGGCGAGTTTTCGGGAAATACAGGCTGATGATAGGCATGTCCACTGATGTAGAAACGTTTTCCCGGAATTCCCATCTCTTCAATCAAGAATCTGGCCACCTCACAGGCACGAATGGCCGACAACTCCCAATTTGTGGGAAATCTTTCCGAATAAATGGGCACATTATCTGTGTGCCCCACGACGTTCACCATGTAGGGCGCTCGTCGAATGATGCCGGCAATGCGTTCAAGTGATCTTTTCGCCTCGAGCTTTAGATCTGCCTTGCCGGTGTCAAAGAGCAGGTCACCGGTGAGAATAATCCTTACAGCCTTGTTCGGGACGAGAGCGACAGAGGCGAAATCCTCCAAGTCGTTTGCTCTTACCGTCTCCTTGCTCATTTCGTAGATATTGGAGATTGATTCCTTCAAGGATCCCGCAAAGTCCATAGGTTTGCCAATAGTACTATCTGTGCCTAGCTCCATGCTGGCACCAATCGTCGAATCCTTTCCCTTGGTAGGTAATACGTGCCGGGTGGAAGAGTGGTAGATGTACATGATTACAAACAAGATGAACATGGTCATCATCAGATCGGACCAAGGTATGGACCAGTGCATTGTCTTGGGCATCCTGTTGCCAAAAAGAATGTCTTCCGTGTCACCCAAGTCCAAATGGCCCGAGCCTCCTGCGGGTGATTCTGGTACCGCAGAAGATGACTCCTTTGGTAGGGTTGGTCTGCCAACCATTGTCAGAACGTCCTCTCCAAGAATACAAGAACAGCAATGGACTGTAACCAATTCACAAGAAGATATGTGCATTCATCGTGCCGGAAGAAGAAAAAACCATGAATATTTTGAAAAAACCATGCATATTGCATAATTTTAGATAGTTACCTGCTAATTGACATCCAAACGTCTCACGCACAGATCAACGGCGATAGATAGACAAAGGGAGGATTTTTCCTATTAAGTGAAAAATTTTCTTCGCTATCAATGTGGAACGAATCCGTGCTGTGTTTAATGCATCTTGAACAGCTGCGGATGATGTGTTGGGTCTTTCCGACAGTTCAAGGCAGGTTGACTAACTACGGGGAGGAACAGAGCCGGACCAAACAACACACGAATGGAGGGAGGTCGCTGCTGGCTGGTGACCATCGATACCACATCTCTTACGTCTACCGTATGGGTGCTTGGGCAGGCGGAACTACACATTCTTGCAATAGATTACGATCGTGAGCCAGACAGTCTCAATAGCCTTGCACTAGCTTTACTGTGTCAACTCAGCTTTTTGTTAAAGATCTTTTGTTGAAAAGCTGGTGGATTCCAATCCGTCAAATCGGCTACGAGGTAGGACGCAAGGGGATAGAGGATGCTGAAATTATCCAGTACAAGGAACAAGAATTTGCCCAGCCCTAACCCGGATAAACCGGAAATCAGTGCTGTTCTCAAGGCGACAGCCGTAAACTCGAAATGGTTCGACTGGCCGTTCGACTGGCTCACGGCCATGAGCAGTGTCGAATGGCTCACCATCCTGAGCGAAGTCGGGGACAATATCTAAATACAAATAGCGGGGTATCCACTTAGTAGAATTTGGTTTTTCAAGGACCTGGATTCTCCGGCACTGATGGTTCTGATGGCCGGCAGGCTTTTGACAGGGCATTTGTTTTCACAAATACCGCAACCCACGCATTGTTTTAGATCAACAAAGGGTAATTGGACTGCCAATTTTTTCCCACCCAGACCTGACACGATCTCTTTCTTTAAATAAATTGCCTTAGGAGAGGTGGGACATACTTCTTCGCAAACGATACAGGGAACGTTTCCTGACCAGGGAAGACACCGCCCCCTGTCCACATATGCGGAACCGATTTTGATCGGCCGCTCAATCTTCTCCCTGGCGGTAATATTGGCAATAGCTCCTGTGGGACAAACGCTTCCACATAGGGAACAGGTGTATTCGCAGTAACCTTGCGTCATAATTAAACGGGGAGTCCAGAACCCCGCCATTCCTGCTTCTCCAAG
>DAOUWN010000185.1 GCA_030667105.1 Deltaproteobacteria bacterium | reverse complement strand
GCAACGTCATGGCCGTCCATATCCACCGTGATTACGGCTTCTCCCACCGGTTCTTTGTGGGAATCGATGATGGTTCCCGAGATGGTCACATAGTCTCCACCTTCAATATGGACCATCTCGTGGGCGCTCCCTCCCCCATGACCGGCAAAGGCAAAGGGGCAGAAAAAGGACAGTAAAACCGCCACCATGACTAGTAATAAAATTTTATGTGCGCGCATGAATTTCCTCCTTGCTTCTGGTTCCGCAGTAAGGCCTCATCTCAAGGGCATACCGGGAATCATAAATTGGTTTCTAGACCTACATATATCAACCAAAATTGCCGAGGTGAATTATCACAAAAGCTCTAAATCGTCAACCTGTTTTTGATGGAATCGCTAAAAGTCCTTGTACGAAACCGGCATTTTTTGAGCCTGTTTTTTGTTTGACAGGATTTCCGGCCGGTGATACCAGTCCGAATGTTTATCATCTTCTTGTAGTGTTATCTATTAATGTTTCGACTGTTCAATGCAAATGGATACCATGCCGAACTTTAGGCATTCTTGGCATTTTAGGCACTTTAGGCATTCTTCAATAGTTGATAAATGCAGGCTGAAACTTTTTTCATACGCTCCGTGATGGTGCAGAATGTCATCATGGGGATTATTGTGGCGATCATTGTGTGGCTGCTGGTCCGTACTATCCGGAAACAGAACTTCACCCACGTAATCCTTGTGGTTGCCTGGGGATTGATCGCCTTGTGGTTTTTCAATGGTCCCCTTTGGGGCTTTAGCGCGGTGACCGTTAGCCCGGATGGCCTGAAGATCCATTACGGATTTTTGTCGGTCTTCAGGAACAAAACCTTGCCTGTCCACTCACAATGGAAGATCCGCACGTACCTCGGCGGCATCAGAAGGATGAAGAGGCTTTTCTTTTTCCAGTTGCCCAATCACCGGAGTTTGAAGGTACGAGGCACGGACAAGCTTGAGGTTATGAAGGCTCTCGGGGCGGCCATTGACGATTTGAACGGAAGACCAATGGGACAAATCGTAGAGCGGCCCGTTAATATGTAGTGCCTGATGCACGATACCGGATGCCGGATGCATGATCCCAGATAGGGCTTGTGATTGGTCAATGGTCGGTGGTGACTGGTCGGGCCAGTTAAGGGCTCACAGCGCAGGGCTCAAGGCAAAAACGAGCAGATGCGGATCAGGCTTAAGGTTTTATGAGGTAGCGTTGTGTTTGGATTGACACGGTTAGTCAGAAAAGTTGTAAAAGGAGCGGGTAAGCGAGAGCCCCAGGAAACGCCGGAAGAACTGCGCTCCATGTTTAAGGCGAGATATTGGAGCTTCAAGGCCCTCTTAAACGCCAATAATACGGCGCTCCATATCATGTCCGACATGGAACATGCCCTTCGCGGGAGCCACAGCTTTGGCATGGCATATGTTCGCGCTAACTGCACCGCTGTTTCAGTCAATGTGTACAGAATAATCCAAAACATGAACGAGATCTCCTCCAACCGCTATGAGGCCCTCTATGACGCTTTTGCGGAAATCGAGAACGGCGTCAAACAGATTCTGGAAGAGCGCAAGGAATTCGGACAGGGCGAACTGGTCCTACCCCTTAGGGCCATAAACAAGGATATGGCCGATCATGTCGGCGGCAAGATGGCGAATTTGGGGGAGATCCTGAATCGGGTCAGCCTCTCGGTACCGGAAGGCTTTGTTATCACGGCCTCTGCGTATGATCTGTTCCTCAAACACAGTAATCTCCAAGAAGAAATCAACCGGCGGATTCAGCCTCTGGATCTTGAAGATATGGAGATGCTGCACAAGGCAAGCGCTGATATTCAGCAGCTTATTATTCAATCGCAATTACCGGGTGAGCTTGAAGAGGCGATCCTTTCCGCATACAAGGACCTTGAAGAGAAAACAGAAAAAGGCGTGAATGTCTCCTTGCGCAGCAGCGCCATGGGCGAGGATACGGAAAAGGCCTCTTTTGCGGGTCAGTATCGCTCCGAGCTTAATGTGAACCAGGAGTTTTTGGCCTACACATTTAAGGAGATTCTGGCAAGCAAATACACCCCCCAGGCCCTTACGTACCGCTTGAGCATGGGCTTTCGAGATGAAGACATAGCCATGTGTGTAGGCTGTATGGCAATGGTTGAAGCGGTGGCAAGCGGCGTGATGTATTCTCGGGATCCTGGCAACATTCGCAATAACGTAGTGCTTATAAATGCGGTCTGGGGCCTTGCCAAATCGGTCGTGGACGGCACTGTATCCTCGGATCTTTTTGTGGTTTCAAAGGGAGACCATGTTCAGATACTGAAAAAGAATATTCAAAGGAAGGAAGAGAAATTCGTCTGTTTTGCCGAAGAAGGGGTTCGCCGCATGGAGTTGACAGGTGATGAGAGAGACGCGCCTTCTATCACTGATGATCAGGCAGTATCCCTGGCCGGGTTGGCTTGTCGGCTTGAAGACCACTATGGATGTCCTCAGGACATTGAGTGGGCTGTTGACAAGGACGGTGTCATCAGAATACTGCAAAGCCGACCGTTAAGACAGATGGATACGGAAACAAAAGGTGTGGAAGAAGAGCCGGGTTTCAAAGTGCAGGAGCCCGTTGTCTTGCAAGGTGGTGTGACGGCCAGCTCGGGGGTTGCCTGCGGGCCCGCCTTTCTGGTGGATACCACTGTGGATCTGCTCCAGTTTCCTGCTGGAGCGGTATTGGTAGCGCAGCATTCTTTACCCAAATGGGCCACGCTCTTGAACCGGGCAGCAGCAGTGGTAACGGATCGAGGGGGTGTCACGGGACATCTGGCGACTGTTTCAAGAGAGTTCAGTGTTCCCGCCCTTTTCGACACCCTTGAGGCCACAGGCAAGATTCAAAATGGCGATATCATAACCGTTGATGCAGACGGCCGGAAGGTCTATGAAGGAAGGGTCGAATGCCTGCTTGAAGAGGCCTCGGTTGAAAGAGCGAGCCTGATGAAAGGAAGCCCTGTTTACCATATTCTGGAAAAGGCCCTTGAATATGTTGTGCCCCTGAACCTGACTGATCCGGATGGCGATGATTTCAACCCAAAGGGGTGCCGGACTTTTCACGACATTACCCGCTTCTGCCACGAAAAATCCGTCAAGGAGATGTTCAGCTTTGGCAAGGACCACCGTTTCTCAGAACGAGCCAGTAAGCAACTGGTCTATAAGGTCCCCATGCAGTGGTGGATAATCGATCTTGAGGACGGGTTTAAAGAACCGGTTGAAGGCAACAAGGTCAAACTGGAAACAATCGCGTCCATTCCCATGCTGGCCATCTGGGAGGGGAGCATCGCCATACCATGGGAAGGCCCGCCTGCGATTGACACAAAGGGGTTGTTCTCAGTCATGTTCTCTTCAACCATGGACCCGAGCCTGACTGCCGGGGGTAAATCTCGTTATAGTGAAAAGAACTATTTCATGATTTCCAAACATTTTTGTAACTTGACCTCTCGTCTGGGCTATCACTTTTCCACAGTTGAGTCATTTGTGGGTGAGAGGCCCAAGGAAAACTATGTGAGCTTTAACTTCAAAGGGGGGGCCGCTGATTTCAACAGGAGGCTCAGGAGGATAAAATTCATCGGAGCAATCCTGGAAAAATTTGATTTCCGGGTCGAGATCGACGAAGACTGTATCATTGCCAGGTTAGAGGGATATGATCAGGACTTTATGATAGAGCGGCTCAAGGTGCTCGGCTATCTGACCATCCATACAAGACAGCTCGACATGATCATGGCCAACGATGCCAGGGTCATTCACTATATGGACAAGATGATGAAGGATATCAATTCCTTTGTTTCGGTGTAATCCGGGATTATCTGAATGGAAGAAAAGGACTACAACAAACTGCGGCGGAAGATAGTCTTTACGACGCTGTGCTTTTCTCTGATTCCTCTCTTTTCCCTGGGACTTACCATTCATCACCAGTTTCGCGTATCCTATACGGGCAAGATCAAAGAAGATTTGAGGGACATGGTAGAAAACAGACAAAGTGCCATTGAGATCTTCTTTGAGGAACGTGTTGCCCAGTTGAACCTGCTGGCGGGCACGCATACGCTTCAAACCCTTACGGATCAGGCCAGGCTTGAAGATGCCTTCAGTATTCTTCAGGGCCATTCCCATTCGTTTGTTGACCTGGGAGTCATTGACGAAGACGGTCAACATGTCGCTTACGTGGGTCCTTACAATTTAATGGAGGTGAACTATAAGGATGCGGACTGGTTCAGCGCCGCAATGGTGCGCCGTGTGTACGTAAGCGACGTCTTTTTGGGGTTCAGAAGAATTCCTCATTTTGTTATTGCAGTGGTGTGCCGTAAGGAGAACCGGAACTGGCTTCTTCGCGCGACTATCAATTCCGAAATCTTTGATAACATAGTCAGGGCCGCACGGGTTGGAAGAAAAGGGGATGCCTTCATTATCAACAGAGATGGTATTTTTCAGACCAAACCGCGCCTGAGCGGAGATATCATGAACCGTTCGGATTGTTTTGATTTAACGAAGCTTGGCTCAGGGACCCACGTTGAAGAGGCAGAAATCGGGGGCAAAAAGGCGCTCTTTGCCACTGCCTGGATCAAGAACAACGACTGGCTGTTGGTCCTAAAGGAAGCCCCGGAAGAAGAGCTCAAGCCGTTGTTCAGGGCACAGTACATTAGCGCGGGCCTTTTAGTGGGTGGCATCGTTGTGATTATTTTGGGCACTGTCTTTACAACGCGGTCGATGATGGCCAGGTTGATTCAGGCCGACCGCGAGAAGGCAATCCTGGACGCGGGTCTTGTTCAGTCGAGCAAGATGGCTGCCCTGGGAAAGCTGGCCGCAGGTATCGCCCACGAGGTGAACAATCCCCTGGCTGTAATCAAGGAAAAAGCAGGCTGGATGAAGGATCTTCTTGAAGAAGAAGACATCGCAAAAAGCGAGAATTTCCAGGAGTTCGAAGATGCTATCGGCAAGATTGATCAACATGTGGAACGAGCAAGGAAGGTAACCCACCGCTTGTTAGGTTTTGGCCGGCGTATGGAACCGGTCAAAGAGATGGTAGATATCAACAAGACCCTGAATGAGACCGTTGACTTCCTGGAAAATGAGGCCCGTTATAGAAATATTTATGTGCAGGCCGACTATTATGAGGAAATTTCACAAATAAGAATAGAATCT
>DAOUWN010000219.1 GCA_030667105.1 Deltaproteobacteria bacterium | reverse complement strand
GGCTTGCCTCCTGGTTTTGATCCAAAGCCGAAAGATATCCCTCCATACTTCGACAGCCCAACTGCTTCATATGGCGCACAATGCGCTTCTTGACCCCTTTTCTCACCCTGCGGTAACCATCCCAGGAGAGCCCGAAGTGATTAAGGAGTTGACGAAACTGGTGATCATCCATAAGGTATTGGCCTCAAACCAAACGTGGCACAGAATCACAGGATTCATATCAGAGGCTTAAAGCAAATAAAAGAGAGGTTGTTTCTTGCAACTCAATCGCCGTTACACAGGATCTTATGTAGCCATGGCGTGCGGCCTTGGCATGGCGATTTCTGGACACATGTTTTTCAGGTCCGTCACGGCCTCTGCGGGCGAATTAGTTCTATACGGTGCGCTCCTGTGCCATGCCCGCAAGCGACAGCGATTTCAATCAAACGGGATATGGCTCGCTCTCGAGGTATATGCAGGCCTGTCAATAGTGTGGATGGTTATTAACATTTTGAAGATCCAGGTGTGGAGATGGCATCCCTTGGCCTTCGGGCTAACACCGCTTGTAGTAATTGGAACGTATTTAGTCGCTCTACTGGGGAAAATCTCATTTGAGGAAAAAGGTGACACAGACTTAAGCTGCGGGTTAAAGAAAAAACGGATACCGTTGATCATAACTACCGTAGCCGTGTGGGCCATACTCAATGTTTATGTTTTTCCTGGATTGCAGATTATGACGTGACTGAGCGGTTTCTGCAGGGTGGGACTACCTTGAGTTAGGATTCAAAGCGAGGAAACATGCAATTTCCTGAAAACAATAGGATACCCGAAGAGGTTAAGAGCATTCATCTAATCGCCATCTGTGGAACAGGTATGGGGGCGCTTGCCGGGATGCTCAAAGAAGCGGGATTTCAGGTGACCGGTTCGGACCACCACGTTTATCCTCCCATGAGCGTCTTTCTCTCACAGCTCGGCATCGAGATCTTTGAAGGATTTCGGCCGGAAAACCTTTCTCGTCGGCCTGATCTCGTTGTCGTGGGTAACGCGGTTTCAAAGGACAATCCCGAGGTCGCGGCCATGTTTGAATTGGCGATCCCCTATTGCTCTTTGCCCCAGGCCCTGAACCGATTCTTTATGACCGGCAAGGGAGCTCTGGTAGTGACCGGGACCCACGGAAAAACCACGACGTCTGCCTTGCTGGCGTGGGTCTTAGCCATGGCAGGCCTTAATCCTGGTTTTATGGTGGGAGGTATCCTGAAAAATTTCGGTCGCAACTATAATATTGGCGGTGGCGCCCATTTTGTCGTGGAGGGAGACGAATACGACACAGCTTTTTTTGACAAGGGTCCGAAATTTCTCCACTACACGCCATCTCGGGCGATTCTTACGAGCATTGAATTTGACCATGCGGACATATACCGGGACCTGGCCCATGTGAAGAACTCCTTTTCTGATTTTATTGCGGCCATGCCACAGGAGGCTATGCTGGCAGGCTACGATGGCGATCCTGTTGTGAGAGAACTCTTGACTCAGGCCCCGTGCTGGACGGCATTTTACGGCCTTGGGGAAAGATCGCCATGGCGGCTTGAAAATATGCACTCTGATTCACCGTGGACGCGTTTTGAAGTGACAAGACGCGGAAAACACTTCGGGACTTTCAAGACACATCTCATAGGCCGCCACAATGTCTTGAATGCTCTGGCCGCTATTGCAGTGGCTGACGACATAGGGATTCCAGCAGATGTCATCTCCAGGGCGCTTGAAACGTTTGAGGGAGTCAAACGGCGTCAGGAGGTCCGCGGGATCAAGAACGACATTATTGTGATGGATGACTTTGCCCATCATCCTACGGAGGTTAAGGAAACCGTTGCCGCAGTGAGTTCTTTTTATTCTGACAAGAGAATTGTGGCTGTTTTCGAACCACGAACGAACTCCAGCCGGCGCAGAGTCTTTCAAGACAGATATCCGGAATCCTTTGACATGGCGGATCTAGTCTGCATCCGAAAGCCCCCGCTGCTGGATAAGATCCCTGTTGAAGAGCGCTTTTCATCAGAGCAACTGACCCAGGACCTTCAAGGCCGAGGAAAAGAGGCGCACTACTTCGCTGATACGGAAGCCATCATCGACTATCTCGTTGGCGTGGCACAGCCCGAAGATGTGATCCTTATTATGTCCAACGGCGGTTTTGATAACATTCATGAGAAGCTGTTGGAAAGACTCTAGATTTTGAGTGGGTCGAGACTGCCGCAGCGGCAAGGCTCATCACCTTTACCGGCCGAAACCGTCCCGTTGAGTGAGGTGCAGTATGTCCGCATCCGAAGCGTTTATCATACCAGATGATAAAACAAAGCGTCTAACCTATTCCACTGATACGAAAATAGTCGTAATGTCTGACATGCATCGGGGTGATGGAACAGGATCGGATGACTTTGCCCACAATTCGCTCATCTTCAAATGCGCCCTTGATTACTACCTGGATAATGGTTTTACCTATATCGAACTGGGAGATGCCGAGGAGTTATGGGAGAATAAGGCCTTCGATCAGATCTACATAACCCATACTTCAATATACGACAAGCTGAAGTGCTTTCATGATTCCAATACTGATCGAACGCGTTATGTGAAGATATGGGGCAATCATGATCTAGACTGGAAGGACGATCAGGCCCGGCTGAAAAGACTGTTTCGGGACATTGAAGTGTACGAGTGTGTGGTTCTGGATGGGCCCAAACGTATTCTTCTATTGCACGGTCATCAGTTTGATCCAACTTGTCGCGACACGGGAGGTCAGTTCAGCAAGTTCGTTGTACGTCATTTGTGGCAGCGTCTTCAGCGATGCGGTTTTAGGGATCCCACGAGAGCGGCAAACAACCCAGGGAAGTCAAATGAGGTCGATAACAGGCTTTACAACTGGGCCAAGGAGAACGACCAAGGCGTTGACGTGGTAGTTGCCGGTCACACCCATCGCCCTGTCTACGAAAACCTCACGCTCACAGAACGAAGACTCAAAGAATCCAATATTGGGACTCCTGGAATCAAACAGAAGCTCGGTCCTGACCCAGTCTATTACAACACCGGCTCTTGTGTCCATCCGCGCTGCATCACAGGTATCGAGATAACCTTTGAAAATCAGGAGCCTGAGTTCAGGTTGATCAAATGGGCCTTTCACGCCAATGCAGGATCAAAGCTGGACGTTTCAAAACCTCCGGATGAATACAACCTGGCTATTAAGAGATCTGTTTTGGAACAAAGAAAAGCATGAAGTGCGACATGATCTGAAATTCATCGTGTTGCTCAGTATGTCGACGGCGGATGGCGGGATGTCCCGGCTCCGCCGGGTCAACATCCGAGGGAAAGGGAAGAAAAGATGGGCGATACGCAGTTTGAGCCTGTAGATACCAATTTATCTTATGATCAGGCTAAGGCCTTGTTTGAAACATACATAAAGGAGCCCTGGATACGTAAGCATTGCAGGGCATCGGAGCTGATCATGCGTGGGTTGGCGAGACACTTCGGGCAGGACGAAGAACAATGGGCGATCCTGGGACTGCTCCACGATATAGATTTTGAAGAGACAAAGGATGATCCGGTCAATCATTGCGTACCTGCCAGAGGCATCTTGAGCGATGCCGGTGTTTCTGATGAGGCCATAGAGATTATCTGTTCTCATGCGTGGGGGACTGAGTGCGGTGGGGGAAACGTAGGAGACAAAAAAAGAACAAGAAACATAGAGCATATCCTTGTTGCCGCAGAGACTGTCACCGGATTGATATCTGCTGCAGCACTGATGACCCCTGACAAGAAGCTTGCCGGTGTGAAAGTGAAGTCATTGAAAAAGAAGTATAAGAGCAAGGGGTTCGCGCGAAATTGCAATCGGGAGTTTATGGCCGAAATAGAAAATACAGGGCTGGATCTGAGCGAGTTTTTTGGTATCGCCATTGGCGCCATGCAGGAAATAAGTAATGAATTGGAGTTGTGAGGGTAGTACAAAGCGGCAGGCGAACGAAAAAAACCACTTCTCAGATTACGATGACCTTGCCCACGCCCCCCTCTACCCACTTATCGGGATAGAGTTGCTTTATCTCCGATTGGTGTTGGGTGCAGTGACACGCGCACACCTGCTGTATATCTTTGAGAAGATCAAATTCACGAAACCCGTGTAAGCCTCCGATGAGTGCATAGACCTCGCCATAGCGAGAAGCGGCCTGCAAAATGGGGCCAACCCCTGGATGGGAACAGCCTGCAATGACCACCAATCCTTTTTCGGTTTTAACCACAAGGGATTGCTCCATGCCCATGAGCTCACCGGTTAAGAAAATGTTTTCAGAG
>DAOUWN010000258.1 GCA_030667105.1 Deltaproteobacteria bacterium | reverse complement strand
CTTAGCGCGCACAGCACCGCCTCTTGAGCGTCCCGAGAAGTAGTCCTTCAAATCATTGAGAAAAACCAGCACTGGCAAAAACTCCTCCAGTCCCTCAATTCGAAAACCTGGCCGGTCTTCCTGGGTCAGCGAATAGGCCACGTGTTTGAGAAGCGTGGTCTTTCCCGAGCCGGCCTGGCCTTCGATCAGAAGCACATCGTGGCCGCCAATCAACTTTTCAATGTCGACCGGTTTGTCCCCTTCCTCTTCGCCAGGTCCCTTTTTACCCTTGCTTGGCCGTCTTGAGGGATCGTGTGCATAAAGGGCGATGAAGATCTCCGGGAGACTCAGGGGGAACGCCTCGCCTTTACCATACAGCCGATCCGCGTCCATGTTGGCGTAGTTGGTGTTAATCCACCTCACGTAGGTTTGCGGCAATGGGCCTGGTAACGGTTCGGCAGCGAATCCCGGACCTTTAATCTTTTCCGGGACGGCGCTGAACATGGGAAACACTTTGCTTCCCTCATCGCCTGAGTCAGCGTCAAGGGTCCATATGCGGCGATCTTTTACGAATCTTCTGAAATCAAGCCGAATAGTCTTTTCTCCCCAATCAAAGGTTATGTACTGAAACCGGCTGGGCCAATCAGCCTCGCTGCCCAGGTATGCACCGCCTGCCTGGAGCTGATGGAAGCGGCTGTTCAGGCTGTGGAAGTACCCTCCGCCCGGCTCGTGCAGGTGGCCGCAAAGTAAAACCGTATCTTGAGAATGGGTTTCACAGATAACCCGGTCCTTTGGCCACAGCCAGCTCAGCGGGTGGTGGAAGAGATTGATCTGAAGGTCAATGGGGCCCTTTTTCTTGAGGGCCTTCATTGCCACGGTTAACTGATATTCCCCGATGGCGATCTCTTCCCTGTCCCGAGACTTGCGGCACATCCAGGCGGAGTTCAGGCCCACGAGGCCGACCTTCTTTCCGCAATCTGCCTTAAAGAGACTCACAAAGGGAATGAGGCGGTCTTCCAGGGTCTCCAAATGGGGATAGGCCGTTTCAACAAAGTCGAAGTAATTACCCATACCCTTCAACAGGTCTTTACGCCATTTCTTGTTTCCCAATTCGTCATTCAAAGCACGCATGTCCTTATACTGAGTAACATCGCCGGGCCTGTACTCATCCCGGTTCACGTCGTGATTGCCAGGCACGAGAAATAGACTTTCGCTCTTGAGTTTCAGCGGCTTGAGCAGGCCGTCAAAGAACTCTTTGGCAAGGTCGTATTCCGGCTTTACTCCCTTGTACGCTATGTCCCCCGTAACAACCACGATTTCGGGCTTAAAGCCGTTAGCCACGTCTCTCTTCACGCACTCAATAAGTGGGTCTAGAACGATAGACCGGTCAAACTTCGTCTTTGGGGATTCATTGATATGAAGATCTGAGATATGAAGGATTTGAAGTTTTTGCGAACCAGCCATAATGGGATCTTCCTTTATGTGAAATCAGTTCGTATTGTGGAACAAGGTGCCAGGTTCCCCGCCCGGACGTTCGCCCCGTGGCTACCAGCCCGGGCAGGGAGGGTTTATGTTTCGGTCGGCCCGCAGACCGACGCAGGGGCGAATCCTGGACTTACATGTTCTTGATCCTGTCACCCAGCAGGAACTTCTGGCTTCTCGGAAACTTCTCAAGCTTGGGGATCATCCAGAGGAGCAAATCATAGAGCTTTGTGATAGCGTCAACTTCTTTTTGCATCTTCCAAAAAACTTCGATCGCCTTCGGCGATAAAGGGTAAAAGAGTAAAAGGACAAAGGGTTATTTTGAAGTCCTGACGCAACGAAAACCAATATTGAAGTCCCAGCTGATCGGGTTGTTCCAGTCGCGGTAAGCGCAACGAGCGAACTCCTGAAAGTAGATCCAAGAGCCGCCCCGCAGCACATAGGAAGACCCCCCTTCCGAATAAGGGCTTGCGGTCCACTCCCACACATTTCCCGCCATGTCATAACAGCTAACAGGGCTGATGCCGTTTGGGTACCGGGTAACCCGTGTTGTCTTGCCGATGCCTGATTCTTCGGTATTACACTTTTCCTTGTCAAAGTCATCGCCCCAGGGATATTTACGCCCCTCTGTGCCCCGGGCCGCCCTCTCCCATTGCTCTTCCGTGGGAAGACTCTTCTTTGCCCATGCAGCAAAGGCCTCAGCCTCATAAAAGCTTACCCCAACGACTGGGTGCTCCGGCTGGGTCCATTCTTCGTCATCCCAATATCGAGGCTGGGTGATGTTCTCTTTTTCCCTCCACTCTTTCCCCCCATCGCTCCAGTAGTCATCCCTGACATAGCCTTTGTTCCCGATAAACGCCTTGAACTGTGCGTTGGTGACCGGATAGATATCGATTTCAAACGGCTCAGCAATAGTAACGATTCTCTTGTCATCACCGAATTTGAACTCACCGGCAGGGACTCTCACCATTTCATCCAGCTTATGTTTTGTCCTGGATTCAAATTCGTGCTCCCTGATTCGTTCTTCCACATCTTCGACAGTTTCAGCGCTCTTAACAATGCTGCCAAGTGAAATGAGCTGTCTCACCTGTTCCCCTGTGACTTCCATGTTTCTTATGAGGTCTGTGAGTTTTCTGTTTTCCAAATATGGATGGAGAGACTTCTGAGGAATCTCTTTTATCTTATCAGCGGGAATCTCCGACTTGCCAGTAGCCTTGTCCTCTTCCGATACCTTCATTACAATATCCCTGAGGATATTGAGGATCTCTGGATTCTCGTTTGTTTCCCTCACCAATTCGGGCGCTTCAAACTCAACAATCTTCCAGAACAACAGACTCTTGTAGTCGATTCCGGTGTTTTTGTTTCTATGGATTCCTTCCATCAGGTAAAGGTCGTTCAGGAAACGTTTGAATCGTCTGGGGTTGTTTTGCGTTGTTGGCAAAATATGCTGAAGGTAGGGTCTTATCTTTTCCCTGGAATCCGGATCAATCGAATCCATTCCATCCATATACGTTTCAAAATCATCGTCGCTGATTTGTGGGAGATTAAATGTGACCTGAACGATCTTATCCATGAATTTCCCGGCATCTTGCTCGCGATAAGTATCCTTAAGGGCCTCTTCAATAATCTCGTTAGCAGCGCCGATGACAAAGACACAGCCCTTTTTGTCCATGAACAGCTTTATGGTCTCAAGGACCTTGACGATCCTTGGCCTGGGACATCGGTCCAAGTCATCGATGAAGATCACCAGGGCGCCTTTAGTGTCGTCAGGTGGTTCGGAACTGGTCAGCTTGAACCGCAGGTTAGTATAGGTCCATAGGAGCCTATCAAAGAAATCCTGAAACGTGTCATAGAACCCCAGCCGCTGCTTGTATTCAAGCTCAGAAAAAATCTCGGTTATGTCGATACCGGTGCCGGACTCTATCGCCTTGCCCAATGCCTTAAAGGGGTTAATCTGCTTTACGAACTTTTCGATATCAGTCCTTATCCTCTGGAAAAAGTCACCCCTTTTCATTGTCTTGAAAATCTCTTCAATGAGCGCAGCCAGGATTTCGTCTTCCTTGTCATATTTCCAGGCCTGGAACCAGACGGTCTTGCACTTCCGGTAGATTTCCCCTTCTTTGTAGT
>DAOUWN010000170.1 GCA_030667105.1 Deltaproteobacteria bacterium | reverse complement strand
GTCCTGAAAGTATCGACGAGTACTGAGACCGGCAGCGCCACACCAATAGAGTATGCAAGCTGAACCTCGCACTTCCCGGCAAGCCCGGCCGCCACAATATTCTTGGCCACGTGTCTTGCCATATAAGATGCGCTTCGATCCACTTTGGATGGGTCTTTTCCTGAGAAACACCCTCCACCGTGACTCCCGTTGCCACCGTAGGTATCCACAATAATCTTCCGGCCGGTCAGACCGCAATCTCCCATGGGGCCGCCGACTACGAAACGGCCCGTGGTATTAATAAAGTACTTAGTGTCGCCATCGATCATTTTTTTGGGCACAACTTTCTTGATGACTTCTTCGATGATTGCTTTCTTTAGCTCTGAATACTTGATGTCCGGACTGTGCTGGGCCGCAATTACAATAGCCTCCACCCGTTTGGGGTTGCCGTTCTCATATTCAATGGTAATCTGAGTCTTTCCGTCCGGGCGAAGAAAATCGAGAGACCCGTTCTTGCGCACCTGTGCCAGGCGCATGGCGAGCTTGTGGGCATAACATATGGGCATGGGCATCAGTTCAGGAGTTTCATCGCAGGCATAGCCAAACATGAGACCCTGATCACCGGCCCCCTGGTCCTTGGAAGGGCCTTTTCCGTTTACCCCCATGGCAATGTCAGGAGATTGTTGATCAATGCTGGTGACTACAGCGCACGTCTCCCAATCAAAACCCATGCTTGAAGAATTGTAGCCGATGTCTCGAATCGTCTCCCTGACAACATGAGGCATGTCCACGTAGCACGTGGTCGTAATCTCTCCGGCAATAAAGGCAAGACCCGTAGTCACCAAGGTCTCGCAGGCCACCCTGGCCTTGGGATCTTTTTCCAGGATACTGTCCAGAATAGTGTCAGATATCCGATCCGCTACCTTATCCGGATGCCCTTCTGTTACAGACTCTGAAGTAAATAAGAAGTCTTTCTTGCTCATGTGTCCCCCTTTATCTTATTGGTCTCATCCATGAAGATGATGGCCGGCCTGAAATCTCCCAGGTTTTGGTCATCCATAGCCGTATAACAGGTAATAATTATCAGGTCTCCCCGGGCGCCTTTTCGGGCTGCCGCGCCCCTTAACGCAATGGTTCTTGATCCTGACGGCTCTTCTATGGCGTAGGTCTCGAATCGATTGCCATTACTAATGTTATAGACCTGAACCAGTTCATAGGGGAGGATATCTGCTGCGGTCATGAGGTCAGCGTCGATTCCGAGGCTTCCCTCATAGTTGATATCGGCATCAGTGACAGTTGCGCGATGGATCTTGGATTTCAGAAAAGTACGAATCATATGACAAAATTGTTTCGCGATTTTATCTATGGTGTCAAAATCACATTATCTATAAAACGGGTCCTGCCCACCCACACGGCCAGAGCCATCAGGCTTGGCCTGTCAACACGTTCCACGTCTTCAAGGGTATCCGGGTCACAGAGTGTAACGTAATCGACCTTGGTGTCAGGATAGGAGACGATAAGCCTTGATGCTTCCTCAATGAGTTTCCCGGCATCCTTGGTTTCCTGGGCCACCAGTTCTTGAGCCAGTTGAAGGGACTGATAGAGAGCCAGAGCAGACCGCCTCTGCTCTTTGGACAAATACGTATTTCTGGAACTCATGGCCAGGCCATCTGCCTCTCGCACAGTAGGGACCCCCACAATCTTTATGTCGTAATTCAAATCCCGTGCCAAACGCCGGATAACCGCCAACTGCTGATAATCCTTTTTTCCGAAAAGAGCAACATGTGGTTTCACAATGTTAAAGAGTTTAGCTACTACGGTAGCAACACCCCGAAAATGGTCCGGTCGCGACAGGCCGCACAAGCGCCGGGGGAGCGTTTCCAGGTTGACATACGTCTCATGCCCTCTGTCATACATGGCATTTGCTTCCGGGGCAAAGACCACATCCACCCCTACGGATTTGGCCAAACGAATGTCCTGATTCAACTCCCTAGGGTATGTCTGAAAATCTTCCGTTGGACCAAACTGTGCTGGATTGACAAAGATGCTGACAACGAGGGGATCTCCATGTTTTCGTCCCTCACGCATCAGTGCGAGATGTCCGTCGTGAAAGCAGCCCATTGTGGGAACAAAAGCGATTGTCTTTCCTTCATGCAGGAGGCGATTTGCCTCTTGCTGCATGCGATCTATCTCCTTGATGACCTTAATGCGTCCCTCCAAATACCAAAAAACTATTTTTTAATGCCATTATGCAAGAATGTCAATGGCCTTGGTTGGAAAATTGGTAACTTCTGGAAAAGTCCGAGTTATGCCGTTAGCATAGACATCGGCATTTAAGGTCTTCCACTCCGTGCGGTATCTTTTTTCGTGAACGGTTACCTTCTTTCAATCCTTGAGCAGGTTCGCCAGAGTGACAAATTCCTGTACACTTAGAGTCTCTGCTCGTCTTCGCGGATCAATGTTTGCCAGATCGAATGCCGCCAATACCCGGCGTTCTTCAAGCCCAAGATCGCTGTTCACTAAGGCGTTCTTGAGCATCTTTCGCCTTTTTCCAAAAGCTGCGCGAATTATCCCGGAAAAAAAACCCTCGTCTGTTGCAGGAAAAGGCGCTGAGTCGAAAAACTCGACGCCCACAACTGTCGAATCGATTTTCGGCCTTGGATAAAACGAAGAGGCCCCTACATGGGCTATTGGGTAAACCTTGGCACAATATTGGATCAAGACAGATAGTCTGCCGTAAGCCTTGGTCCCTGGTTTGGCCAGGAGACGTTCGGCAACCTCTTTCTGAAACATGAGAACGGCACGATCGATAGACTCGCGGAAATTGATCAAATGTATCAGGACCTGAGACGAGATGTGATATGGAAGGTTGCCCGCCACTTTCAGCGGCCGATCTGATGCTTTAGCCAGGTTGTTGATGTCACACCGGAGGATGTCCTTTTCAATAACGGTCACATTGGATACACCTGCGGCCAGGATCTCGTTTCTGAGCAGCGTGGCAAGCTTTCTGTCTGACTCCACTGCCAGCAAGTGATTAACCCGGCCAGACAAAGGCACGGTCAGGGCCCCGAGCCCGGCGCCTATCTCAAGGACTGTGTCGTTTGAGCCGAACTCGCTCTGTCTGACGATCATGGTGGCGACGTTCGGATCGGCCAGGAAGTGTTGGCCCATGGATTTTCTGGGATGTATTGCCCATGCCTTCAGAAGTATGCTTGGAGCAGTCATGCGCCCTTTATTTTATCAGGCTGAAATGATACGAATTCCAAAATATGCCCTACCAATGTCATGCCGGACGGCCCACATAGTGGACTGCGGCGCGAAACCCCAAAGGGTGGCCGGCATCAAAGGCCGCACCTTCGAGGAGAACCCCCATCAGCTCGCCCTTTTTGATAAGGATATGATGGATAGGCACATCATCTACCTCACCTCTGGCTTTGGAGCGTATGGTTTCCACCAGGTCGAAATATTCCGGCAGATAGATCCCTCCCCCAAAGCCCTTATGAACCTCCGCACCCCGCTCTATGGAAAGGAGGGGCTCCCTTTTCTTATCAGAAAGGGATGTAATAGCAAAGCAGCGCTCCACCGGTGCGTTGGCGTCTAGCAGGCCGACATTCCCAAAACGCTGAACATCATGACCGTTTATGAGGACTGTTCCGATTACATTCTGGCCGTATGTGTGAAATGCCTCCATCAACTGTTTTGCAAATGGCTTGTCCGAAAAGAGAAGACAGTCCGGCATAATGCAAAGAAAAGGTTCATTACGTACGAAATCTTGAGCCAGCGCCACAGCATCAGCGACCCCTCTGGGCTCGTCCTGGTTAAGAAAAACCGTGTTGCACGCTTTCAGTTTTTTGTAGAACGCGGTATCCCAGTGGAAGGGAAGAACCGGGGGAGGCCAGTTTCCGGTGATAAAATCTTTGAGCAGCGGCTTGCGATGACTCGTAACAATGCAGAAGTCGGAAATGCCGGATGCCATGTACATTTCGAGTGTATGCTGGATCATGGGTTTTCCGCCTATTGGGAGGAGTTCCTTGGGGATATCATTAGTCAGTGGAGCCAGACGAGTCCCTAATCCAGCAACAGGGATAACGGCTTTTGTTAAGTATTCGGACACGGAAACGGACATAACATGTTTGCCCGCAGCTTTCAATCGTTGGAAGGGATACCAGATACCAGATACCGGATGCTGGATGGCAATCTTCAGGCGATTTTCAAGGATTTTCAAGGATTGACAGTTGATGCGGTTTTCTGCTATACAACAACCTTTTTTAAGGAAATCCTGCCTGTTGGAGTTTCATTATGACCAAGAATACCAAGAGGGTCCTGCTAACCGGAAACGATGCTGTGGTTGAAGGAATCTGCTGCGCTGCTGGGAACAAGAGGCGCATTGTGTACGCAGGTTATCCCATCACCCCGGCGTCAGAGGTTGCCACCCGTGCTTCTGTAGTTATCCCAAAACACGGTGGGGCCTTTATTCAGATGGAAGATGAGATCGCCTCAATTCAGGCCATTTCCGGAGCAGGTCTCACAGGGGCAATTGCCGTTACGGCTACTTCAGGCCCCGGCTTCAGCTTGATGTCCGAGGGCCTCGGCTTTGCGGCCATGATTGAATCGCCCGTTGTTTGCGTTAACGTCCAACGAGGTGGACCGTCCACTGGCATGCCAACATGGATGGGGCAAGGCGACATGATGCAAGCGAGATGGGGTACTCATGGAGAAAGACCCGTGATTGTGCTCGTACCGAACTCTGTTCAGGAGACCTTGCTTTTGACTTATGAGTCATGCAGGCTTTCTCAGGAGTATTCGATGCCCGTGGTCTTGATGTTGGATGAGATTATAGGGCATATGGAGGAACCGATCTCCATCCCTGAGCTTCCTGCCATACCACTTGATCCAGATTTTGACATCATAGGCAAGGGGCATCGCCTCCATCGAACCGGTCTTACGCATGATCTTCAAACCAATCTTCCCAGGATTAATCCTGATGCTGAAGAACAACTGGTTCGACATCTGCTCGATAAGGTCAAGAAGAATGCAAAAAAGATCGTCAAGTATGAAACCTGCGGGGACCCGGCAAATGCCGACGTAGTCATTATCTGTTATGGGTCCGAATCTCGATCGGTCAAGGCCGCCGTGAAACAGGCTCGCAGGAGGAATTTGAACGTGGCCATGATTCGGCTCATCACAGCCTGGCCGTTTCCGAAAGATTTTCTTCAAGAGCTTGATAGAATAGACAGGGTGTTTGTGGTGGCAGAAATTAATGCTGGACAGATGCGAGTCGAGGTTGAACGCTACATAAAGAAAGGTACGGTTCAGGGTCTGAACCTCATGGGAGGTAGAATTCATACTCCAAGTGAAATTCTGGATGCTATTAAGACAATTAGTCACTAGTTCCTGGTCGTTAGTCATTGGGATTAGTAACCGATGCCGGATACCTGATGCCAGATGCCAGAAGCGCCGGGAAGAAGTAAGCAGTAGGGAGTACGCAGTGGGCGCCAATGCCCAGTGACCAGCAACGAAGAAGGGAGT
>DAOUWN010000056.1 GCA_030667105.1 Deltaproteobacteria bacterium | reverse complement strand
GTTTGCGGAAAATTCCATCACTGCTATTGTCGGCCCCTCAGGTATGGGCAAATCGACTTTCCTTATGACACTGAATCGCCTGTGGGAAAGCATTCCCAAGGCAAAGATGAAAGGAAAAGTGGAGATAAAACTAAACGGCCGGTTTCGCGATATCTATGATCGATCCTATTCTTTGTCGCAACTGCGGCGGTCGGTGGGCATAGTCTTTCAGGTGCCAAATCCGCTTCCCATGAGCATTTACAAGAATGTCGCCTTTCCGTTAAAGCTGGCTGGAGGCGAAGACAAGGACTTCATCGCTCACAAGGTGGAAGAGGCTCTGAAGAGGGCCTATCTGTGGAATGAAGTAAAGGATCGACTTACTGATGACGCCCTGGCACTTTCCGGAGGCCAGCAGCAGCGCCTGTGTATTGCCAGGGCCCTGGTCCTGGAGCCAGAGGTTTTGCTCCTGGACGAACCGACTTCGTCACTGGATGCCAAGGCCGGTGCAGTGATTGAAGACCTCCTGCTCAGCCTTAAAGACCGTTGCACCCTCGTTGTGGTCTCCCACTATCTGGATCAGGTAAAAAGAATCGCAGACACAGTCGTTGAGCTCTCAAATGGAAGTTTTATTCCCAAGCCTTTTGACAGGCAAGATTGACAAGACAGACTCGACCCTCAAGAAATTATCAACTTCCCTCCGAGTTTCATCGTTCCCCTTTGTCCATCCTCCAACAAACCCATCGAGTCGAACCGGGATGATCCGCGACACCTCCTCGGCCAAATACTGCTCCCAAGACGAACAGATAGCAAATGGGGGCCTCTTCTGCTCTGGCCACACCAAGTGTGTCCATCCTTCATGCATTCGGAATTGCGGATTTCACTTGCAGGTCAGAACAGTTGCCGAGCAGCATTAACCTGGAGATATATGACAGAAAGTTGTGTCGGGGGAATTTGGTTTTTGGATGAAGATCTACAAATGAGAGTTATACCCGGAGAATCCTGATCCTCTGGTCGCAGAATGACGAAATCTATATCTTTCTGGAATGCGGTGTTTTTAGCAGCACACGCAAATCCTACAAATCTTCAAATTGGCACAGTGTTCAACCTAATATCGAAATAGGAGGGAGTCGTTGTGCAACAAGCGGTCTGGGCAATCCGAGGCTGTGCTCGCGCCTCCGTTTTTATCAATACTTGCCGGGAGATGGCTCGCAGACAACCCCAGAAGGCCCAGACCTTGAATCGATCGTTAAAGTAGTAAAGTAAATAGATTTTGGGACAGTGACCTACAGACCATCTATCCTCTTAATCTGTTCAGCTACCGAAGTGCTGCAATCGGCTTCCACGTCGCATGAAGAGCAGCCACAGCTGCAATTTCCGGGTTTTTTCGTACTCTTATAAAATCTTCGAACGATATAGAATCCCGCTGCTAAAACAATGATAAGGGTTATCCAAGTATCCATTGTGCCTCCTGCCTAGATGAAAAAGGAGCCGATTTGATAGACCAGGGTGGCTAGAACAAAGGCTAACACCGTATTAAAAACCATTGAAAAAGCACCCCATTTCCAAGAGCCTGCTTCTCGAGCGATGCAAACCACAGCAACAAAGCAGGGCGCGTAAAAGATGGTAAAAATAATCAAACTTAATGCTACCACCGGCCCCCAATTGGGCGCCTTGGCCAGTGTCTCGGACAGCGACCCGGTTTCTTCCGGGTCTATTTCACCAAGGGAATAAGCCGTACCCAAGGTGGATACCACCACCTCCTTGGCCGCAAAACCACCAACCAGAGCGATGTTGGTACGCCAGTCAAAACCAGCCAGTCGGGTAATAGGTTCAAGGGCAGTGCCGATGCGGCCCGCGATAGAGTACCTTAATCCTGTTTCCGCCTCCTGGTAATCAAGGGCCAACATCAGCTCTTGGAGCTTCTGGGCTTGCTCAGAAAGCTCGCTTTCTTCTTCTGCCGTTTCATATTCCTGAACAACGGCAGGAGCAAACTGGGCCATTGCGGCCTGACGTTGATTCTCGAACTCTGCCACGCCGGAATCGGGCAGGCTCGGGAACGTCATCATGGCCCAGAGAATAACAGCAACGCCCAGAATAATAGTGCCGGCCTTTTTTATGTATTGCCATGTTCTTTCCCAAGTATGTAAGGCCAATCCCTTAAAGGTTGGCAAACGATAAGGCGGAAGTTCCATGACAAAAGGTGTCGACTCCCCTTTTATGACCGTACCACGAAGTAGCTTGGCCACTAGAAGCGCACCGCCCCAAGCCACCAACGTAATGAGAAACATCATGGTGGCTTCGTTTTCCGCAAAAAATGCGCCTATCAGAAGAACAAACACTGGGAGTTTAGCCCCGCAGTTCATAAATGGCGCTGTAAGCAATGTGGCCAGTCGCTCCCGAGGGGAACGCAGTGTCCTGGTGGCCATGACTCCGGGGACAGCGCATCCGCCGGCAATGCCCCCGGAAACGATAAATGCCATGACCGAAGAACCGTGCAATCCAAATGCTTTAAAAACCCTGTCCAGCATATAGGCAACCCTTGCTATGTAACCCGAGTCTTCCAGAATGGCGATTCCAAAAAACATAAATATAATCAAGGGGACAAATCCTAAAACGCCGCCAACACCATCTATGATCCCAGAGACGATAAGAGATTGGAGCATGCCTTCAGGAATATGCGTGGTTGCCATATCGCCGAGCCATCCAAAAAAGTTCTCCAACCAGACTACGGGGGCTTCACTGTAGGAAAAAGTAAACTGATAGAGCCCCATGAGCACTGCAAGCATGATGATAGGGCCCAAAAATCGGTTGGTTACAACCTTATCTATCTTGTCAGAGGTATAAAGCCTGTTTTGATCATGTTCCCGCTGAATCACGCCCTGTTTGATGATACCGTTGATGTAACCGTAGCGATAATCTGAAATAACGGCCTCTGGATAGGTGTCGAGTGTCTGCTTAAGATGAGCTGACAACTTTTCAACAGTTTTTTCTAACTGTGCCGCCAGTGTAGGATTGCTTTTCCTGCCTTTTTCGAGGATTTGTTCGTCCTTTTCCAAATACTTCAAGGCAACCCAACGGGCCGGATAGGTACCCTGTAGAAACTCGCCGGCGGTTATGTCTTGCTCCATCTCCAACAGCGCATTATCGACATCCAGTCCATACGATATTGAAAGAGGCGCCGTCTTTTCTCCTCCCATCCTGGCCGCTGTCACCATGAGTTGGTCCTTGCCTTGGCCGCTTCGAGCGATTGTAGGAACAACCGGTACACCCATCAGTTCAGAAAGTTTTTCCGCATCTATTTGGATGCCCCGGTTTTTTGCCACGTCTATCATATTTAAGGCGATGCAAATCGGTATGCCCATTTCAAGAAACTGGACAGCAAGGTAGAGGTTTCTTTCCAGATTGGACGCATCAACAATGTCGATGACAGCCGTTGGTGCGTCATCAACAATGAAGTTTCTGGCCACCAATTCCTCAACAGAATAGGCAGTAAGAGAATATGTGCCCGGCAGATCGATCACGTGCGTTTTGTGTCCATTCTTGTGGACATAGGTACCTTCCTTCTTTTCAACGGTTACTCCAGGGTAGTTTCCCACGTGTTGGCGGGCGCCGGTCAACTGATTGAAAAGGGTGGTTTTACCGGAGTTTGGGTTTCCGGAGAGTGCTATTGTAGGTTTCATGGTTTAGTCTACCTCCACTTCTATGTAGTCTGCTTCGCTGTTACGAAGCGTCAGGGTAAAACCCATCACTTTCAAAGCAACCGGATCATAGAGCGGGGCCCTGCCTTGCACTGCGACGGCCGTTCCAGGAACCAGCCCCATGTCTCGGATACGCCTTCCTAATTCTCCATCCACCTTGATGGCGGAAATAGTTCCTGATTGATTATCTTTCATTTGCCGCATGTTTATTTTCGTCATTTCTAATCCTCCTTGGCTGTAAAAGCCTATCAAGAGCCTAGCCGCCTAGAACTCTATGGCGATTTTGGCAAAGAACTCGTTCACATCGTCGTCAGCGCCCGCAACATTTTCGTAGTTGCTTTTGCGATACTCGGCCATGACGTTGCACACGAAATCGCCCTTTTCGAAAAGCGTGTAGGTACCCCCAAGACTAAACCGGTCCTCCAAACTGCCGGCCTGATTGCCCGATACATCATCATCAAATGCCTCATACCGAATCGCCACCTGCAAAGGATCGATTACCTGATAGGCCGCTGCAAGAAACCAGGCCGACTCTTTGGCCTCTTCATCGTTGCCGACGTTTTCTCTACTCACAGCCGCTATGTACTCGGCGTCCAGGTCCAGGTTGATATTTTCAATGGAATAGTGAAAAGTGCCACCGATGGTTTCATTGTCATCGCCGTCCCCTGGTTCTGAGTTGAAGTAGGCTGCAAAGGACATGCAGTCATTGAGGCAATAGGCGGTGATGTTGGCGATGTACGAAGACACGTCATTGGTTGCGGTGTACGTCCCACTTTTGTCTCTCGTGAAACCAATGCCGGCTTCTTCAGCCCGGTCAGCCAGAGTCTCGCCCCGGTAAGCGGTCACAGAGATGTCCATGTTCAAAAGGCCCGGTGTCCATCCCACGGTGGCCCCAGCCTTGCTGACCTCGTAGAGATCCTGGGTGATAGGGTCATTGATCAGGTTGCTGTTAAAATATCCGAAAGGCTGGGTCCTTTTCCCTCCCACGAAGTACAGGGGAAACTCCTGCTTTTGGAGCGTGATAATGGCTTCGTCCACAAAGACATCTTCACTTGCCCCATCACTGCCACCAATGTCTTCGGCTTTAAGGACCACGCTTCCGGTCACGGCTTCGTGAAATTCGATGCCCAGCCCCAGCTCCACGGTTCCGACTTTAAGATCTGACGTAGAGTCATTGACCGTATTGTCAGACACGTCGCTGTCATCTGCATAGGTGTAGTCAAGTTCCACGGCTCCATTTAGGGTGATGTTGTCTGTCCACTTGGGAGCCTCTTCTGGCTTTTTCTCTTTTTCGTACAGTCCAAGCCTTTTCTCCAGTTGTTCAATCCGACGCTGCAACTCGTAGTTTGAGGTTTGAGAAAAGGCTGGGGCAATGCCCAACGGGCCAACGCAAAACAAAACGACCAAAAACATAACGCCTTTTTTCATTACACTCCCCTCCTTGGTTCTTTGTTTATTATTTGTTAATTTGCGCTTCATGCGCTTGTCGACCATTGTCGTTCCGAAAAAAAAGGCGCAACTTGAAGATCAAAACCCTTTCAAGTTGCGCCTTCACTTCCTCCGCGCCCTTTAAGGCCGGAGGCCGTAAGACATCCCTGATCTTTTTCTAAGACTCTACCAGTACCTGTGTAAGACTTTTTCGCAAGGCCTGTAGCTGCTTGGACTTAAAAGACTTCCTTGTCCGGTCCAAGACTTCTATGGCTTCCTCAATCTCCCTTTTTAAACGGCTTGTGTCGGCATCAAGGGACTTAGACACCGCCCTTTGTAGCGTCCGGTCGCTTACCCTTTGATCCAAGACCGTGGCCATCAGGTAGCGATGCATGTCGATTTTCTTATGGAGATCCTGGGCGCTAACGTCGATCACTCGCATCAGGTCCTTTTTAGTAGCAACAGTCATTTTTCGTCGTCTCCATTTGCAGAAATGTTCTCCTGAAAATAATCCAAAGGCTATCCTAACCTTATTCAAACCTAGTCCCCTTGACGAAATCGGAAAAGCGAAGATCAATTTCCTCTCTCACGGCCACACTCGGACTGCTTTCGTGATACGGGTTTGAACCTGCGTTTATCCGCCCGGGTGGGGGCCTTGGCTCTCTGTCGGCTTGCGGACTACAGGGGTGTTTGAAATCTTTTGTTCTCATTAGTCCTCCTTTCCAGTTTTCTTAGTTCAGTACAGGCTGTTGGCCAACCAGCGCATTGGATATAGCACTCAGGCTGGCGTTTCGAAGCATACAGAACGGTTTTCTGTGTTTTCGGCATAATCGCTTCAAGCTCGAACAAGCTCCATGGCTGTTGCAGCTCACAGGGCAAAGGATCATATCTGAGCGTCTCACCCGCCCTTCCAGCCCCCGCTCTCCGCTACGCATATAACCGTCGTGGTATTCAAAGACAGCTCCCTTGTTCTCCACCAATCGTCGATAGTGCGATTTGAGTTTGGTCATGCCTCCCACGATAAGAATGCGTTTGGGGCATTCATCATATGCGGGGCAGCTTGCGTCACAGGTACGAAGGCAGGTTTTGAATTTAACCTTGTTTAAGTTCTGTTTCATAGAGACGTTCCTTTCATTTACAGAGTCTTTACCCAAAAAAACTTACTTGATGTAAAGCGGATGTTAATGCAATTAAGTCTAAATTACAATAAGGGCTTTCCATTGTCAAGAGAAAAATCTACGATCTTTAAAAAAACATCCGCTGTATTCTGGCATACAAGATGTAGGAGTCTATTTTGATGGGGAAAGACTGGGGGACAGGCATAAATAAATAACCAAGTTATTTTCTAAACCGGTGATTATTGTCCTTTCCGATTCTCTCCCCTCTTTTTACTGCATACCCCACGCCGGGTCGAGTCATTCCAAGCCGTTTAGCCAAATCATGCATCCCAGATCATCATCCACCATGTAAAGTTACTTATTAATTTATGCCCGTCCCCCCATTGCTCAGGTGTTCCAGCAATGTCGACAATTTCTGGACCGCCATCAAGACTGGGAGCTTGTTTCAGCAAAAGACACGGCCACGGCCGTCAAACGCATTAAAGAGGCGGGAAGTCCGACCGATGCAGCCATTGCCGGAAAAGAGGCAGCCGGCCTTCACGGGATGGAGGTCATCGAAGAGGGGATTGAGACAAACCCGAGAAACTACACCAGATTCGTGATAATAGGCGCCCAGCAACTTGAAAACGGGCCACGGCACAAGTCTTCTCTCATCTACTCAACGGGCAACCAGCCAGGGGCTCTCTATGAAACATTAAAGGTGTTTGCCGACCAGGGCATCAATCTGGTGAAGCTGGAATCGCGCCCAATCCCTGGAAAACCGTGGGAGTACATGTTTTATGTAGACCTTGAGGCAGATGTTGAGTCAGACTCGTTCAAACCCATACTCAGCGCTCTTGAGGAAAACACGGACTATCTCAGGATACTGGGGAGCTACTAGTGCCCCGTCTCACCCTCAAGGAATTCGGCTGTGAGCTTAAGGCTCGAGCAGAAGGCGCCGAAATGGTCCATTAAAAGAGTCCATAACCGTCTGGGCCAGCAGGCTGTGGCGCCACCACTTGCGAATTTCGGGATCAAAAGTATCAAAATGAATCATAACGATTCGCTGCTAATCCCCCAGCACAGATGGATGACAGAACACTGTGGCGAGAGAATTGGTTCTTTCAGTGAGGATCTACAAATGAAAACTTTATCGCTGGAATCCTGACCTTGTTGGCGGAGTACAATGAAATCTATATTTTTTCTGGAATGCGGTGTTATTGCAGATTGCTGTTTGCGGCAACCCCCTACATCTGACCGTCGATATGGCAAGGGCATCTTCACTGACGGGGCCGTCTCATTATGATAGCAATGGGACCATAATCAGAGTTGTCCAGGCCATCTATGGGGTGTTCGATGTCCACAAACTCCCCTAATTTGCTTGTCCAGAGCCCAGAGGTCAATTGCCTTGCGGCATGGGTTGGTTTCCCTTTGGAATCAACATAGATGGCAATTTTCTCGAAACCGATTTCATATTCAGCATCTTGGCAAAGGCTGAAACCCAAGGTTTCAAATGCCCTTATAAACGCTTCGATAGTTTCCGTCCGTGGTACTCCAAAGGGCCAGAAATACAGATCCTGCGCATCAGGCCACCACCACCTGTCAGTCATGCCCGCCGCCCAAGCGATGCAATTATACTCTATCGCTGCAGGACTCGTAACCGAATAGCCACCTTTCTTCAATTTGGGAAAAGATTCCTGGATGATTTTCTTGATCACTCTAATAGGTATCCGTGTTCCCTTCCCCAGCGAAGCCACGATTCTGTCATTCGCCTCATATAGCCCTTATCTTCTGGCAAAGTGGGATCCATACCAGTGATGGACTTCAAGGCCCAAAACCAGTGGCCGGGTTCTCTCTCCATTTCAGCCAAGATCAAGGGGACGGCCGTTAGTCCCATTCCAATGATCTGCTGATAGGCGGGATGCATGGCTATTTGAGTTATAGATGACAAAAGAACAGTCTCGGCTTTCCATTCATCTCTCAGGATCAAGAATCTGATGCTAGGATCGGCCTCTTGCCTCGAAATTGGCACAAAGAAATGATTAACTGTCTCTCGAAATCCTCTGTGTATCACCTGGGATGCTTCACCCACCCCCCTGTCTTCTTGAAGTAACGCTCGTGCACTCATTGCGTTCACAGCTTGTGCCCTTAATGTCCTTGACACTGGCGGAACCGCGTAGCTCATTTAAAAAGCTCCTTTGCCTTGTCGGTGGTCATGCCAAAAAAAACGTCGTTCTTGAATTTGCGAAGTTTTTCAAACTCATCCCACATCTTGCCATTTTCACCTTCATATTCCGTTTTCTGCCATACGTCTATGTCAAGAATCAAAGGCAATTTGTCGTCAGTCGTCGGCTCTTCCATCGTCTGGGTAATTACTGCGACTGCCCCTATGTCATCGTTTGGAATCACAAGCCGCATGAAGAAATGGGCCACGCCTTGCGGAAGTTCAGGAGCAACCTCAGGGCTGGTTAAAATGTATTCTTTGAAATCCTTCATGGGCAAAGGGACTTCTATGCGATTTATATACCTCAACGCAATTCGAGTAACTTTGGTTGGATTGGCCATTTTGAAATAGAGAGCCCAAAGTTCGCGACCTTCCGAACGGAACGACTCCCAATTCTCGTAAGGCTTTAGCTTGTTGAAAGTGAAACCGTCTAGTCTAGCTTGAACTATCTTTTTTTCTTTGGAACATTCGAAGAAGTACCCGTCAGATCCGCTGGCAGATACAAGCGCACTAGGTTCCGGTCCCAGCTTAAAGTCACCCCTGACAAACTTTCGCTCTTTTTTTTCAGGAAACCGGGTTTTTACATGGACTTGGAATGCCGCTAAATCAGTGAGAGTCGTCTGCTCAGGTAGCCGAACGCGGATGTCTAAGAGAGCCTCCATAATCGGTGCATTTGGGAAAGTTGTGTGCTCGATCAACGGTTGTCCTTTCTGGGGTCTAGTAAAGGTCGCTTGCCACGATCTTTCAGCCTTATCACCTGATTTTTTTATAGATAACATACCAAATCCCATTTGGGAATTAAAAAGGGGCTGTAGACATATCTGTTTGATATTGGTGTCAAAAAACATGAATTCTCAAAACACAC
>DAOUWN010000145.1 GCA_030667105.1 Deltaproteobacteria bacterium | reverse complement strand
GCGTAAAAAGCACCTTGGTGTATTTTCTTTGCGCCCGATCAATAATGACATTGGTTACGTCAAGTATAGACTGTGTGCTGCGATAGTTTTCTTCCAACTTGATCGTCTTTGTGCCCGGAAATATTTCGGGGAAATCCATGATATTTCCGAAATTAGCCCCTCGGAAGGCATAGATAGACTGGGAGTCGTCCCCCACTACCATCACGTTATTGTGCGTGGCAGCAAGGAGTCTGACAATATCGGCCTGAATCCTGTTGGTATCCTGGTATTCATCCACCATGATGTAACGATACGTGTGCGAGAGTGTCTCCCTCACAGCCTGGTTTCCTTCAAGCAAGACCTTCATGTAAAGCAAGAGATCATCGTAATCCATCATGCAATGCTCTTTCTTGTACGTTTCATAGGCCCTATGAAAGCGCAGCAGATTCGGCGCATCCTTTACAAAATGGGCGTGATCTTCAAGGACAACCTCCTCAATGGCAACCCCCTTGTTCACATCCTTGCTATAGATGTTGGCGATGGTCCTCTTCTGCGGAAAGCGCCGCCCCTTGAGATTCAAGTTCAGCCTGGCGCGGAGAAGACTAATCACGTCTTCTGAGTCGGCACGATCCAGAATGTTGAACCCTGAGCCAAAACCGATCTCTTTGGCATGTTTTCTCAAAGTTAAGTTGGCAAAAGAATGAAAGGTGCCGCCTGCCACCTTTTCACAGCGCTCATCCAGCACGACGGCGGCTCTTCGAAGCATCTCCTGTGATGCCTTCCGCGTACAGGTCAGCAGCAAAACAGAACCGGGCGGCACACCTTCCTCCACGAGTCGGGCAACCCGATATGTTAGGGTCCTGGTCTTGCCGCTCCCTGCCCCGGCAACTACAAGAAGGGGCCCCTGCAAAGTGGTCACAGCCTCATATTGAGCAGGATTCAGGACGTCCTTGTATGGGATGGAAAAGGCTTGCTCTTGCGGCTGGCGGGGCTCTTCTTTGATAAGGTATTGTTTCATTGGCTGAAGGAAACGACTGCTATATGTAATTCTCGATATTCTTGACAAAACTCTCGAAGTCATTCTCCAGCAAAAAGCGAGAAATCATCTCACTCACCTTGTCTGCTGTGTCAACGCGATAGCGCCCTTTTTCGTCACGCCCGGCGACCTTCTTGGCGTTTTCCACAATGGCCTGCAGCGAAGCAGTGGTCATTTCCACGTTTGCACGAACCACCATTGTGTCCTTAGACTCAGACATACGCTCTCTCCTTGTGTTCTATTAGACGCCTGGTAGCGGGATAGTATGCTTGAAAACACTAAAACAGAGCTCCATAGACATGGCATCTTTAGGGGGCAAGTCTATGAACTCAATGCCAACACCCTTTTCAGATACATGGGCAACCCGAGCCTTCACCTCAATGGCCTTCTTTTCCCGAGGTAGCTTCATTTTCAGATAGATTTCATCCCCGCTCTTAAACTGTGATGGGTCCTCCGTCTGAATAAAGACCCCGTAAAGACCGAAGTTTCTGATCTCCTTTAACCCCTGTCCCCCCCTCACCATCACAGACAGACGGAAATCTATCCGCGGGCTTCCTCTCTTCTCCTTTGACGGGTTCTCTTTCAGTGTCATGCAAAATCTTCCGGGATGTTTCTAGGACGGACACCATATTCTCATCCGATGTTCCCATTAAACGAATATTATATGTTTGTTGAAATGTCAACGAACTGCCATCTGAAACATCTGTTCCCTCAGGGTCTGTACTCAGGCCAGGATGGGGACCTAGGGTTTTTTCTGAAAGGCGATATCTCTGTTATCTCGCACGGATTCTCGCACAGCTTGAACTTTTTTGTCGATCTTCTCATATTTTTTCTTGAATCCTGCACGGCATGTCCTGTAGTCTCTAATGATGGGAAGACTTGGGATTACAAAACTCTTATCCTCAAAGGAGGCTTAAGCCACATGAGCAATTCCCTTGACAAGTTTGCCGATCGCTTGCAAGAAGAAATCAATCAAGAAGTCATGGAAACTTACGGAGAGCAGGTGTATGAGCGATGGCGCAATCCACGGTTTGGAGGCACCATGGAAAATCCCACAGGGCGCGGTCGTGTAACCGGAAGCTGCGGTGATACCATGGAGATCTTTCTCCGACTCGAGAACGGTATTGTCTCTGACGCCTCCTATACGACGGACGGATGTGGTTGCAGCGCCGTATGCGCTTTAGTGGCCTGTGAACTGGCCATCAAAAAAGAGCCCGAGATGTTAACAGAAATTACTGGCGAGGCAATCCTTGGAGTCCTTGGAGGTCTCCCTGAAGATGACGTTCACTGCGCCTTTGTGGCTGCTGAAACCATGCAAGCTGCCCTGGACGCATGTATGCGCCAGGGCAGTTAAGGGCTAGGTCAAAAACAACTTGGCTTCTTGGAATTTCAACGGCTTGGAATAACTAACTGTAATCAAGACGATTATGCAGAATTTTCAACGCTGGAAAGATTATCAAAGGAAGTTGCAGCGAAAAGCCCTTGGCAAAAGGCTTTTCAGGCAAGGCTTCTGGTTCTTCCCGGGCTTGCTGTTGTTAGGGCTGGCAACGCAATTCTCCAGGGTTGATCTGTCAACCGGTTCTTTAGAAAAGGCGGTTGACACCTCAAACGTGTTGATGAAAAAAGACCTCAGGGGGCTGATAGATCCCGAGGTTCTGTGCAACGGACCCGGTGGCAAGATCCATCTCAGTTACTCCGGCAATTCCTTTTCCACGAAAACAACCCTGGACAGCAGTCTTCAAGCCTATATGTCGAAAAAAATCCACGGCTCCAAATCCCCTATTGTTGGATTTGTCGCTATGGAGCCCGCATCCGGAAGGATACTTTCCATGGTCGATTCCAAGAAAATGAAAGGGGTAAAGAGTGTCTGCCTCAGCAGTCAATTCCCGGCCGCAAGTATCTTTAAGATCGTTAGCGCTGCCGCTGCCATTGATCGCTGCAACATGTCAGCCGACACAAAATTGAAGTACAACGGACGCAAGCATACCCTTTACAAGAATCAATTGACCGATCGAACGAATCGTTACACGAACAGTGTATCCCTGAAAGTCTCCTTTGCCGAATCGATCAATCCTGCATTCGGCAAACTGGGCATTTTCTGTCTGAAAAAAGACCTTCTTCAAAAATATGCTGTTCGATTTGGATTTAATCAACCGATTAATTTTGAACTCCCTGTTAAGCCGAGTCGGATTTCAGTCGATGACGATCCCTATCATTGGGCGGAACTGGCTTGCGGCTTTAATCGAGAAACACTGATATCTCCCATTCATGGGGCAATGATGGCCGCCGCGATTCTCAACGATGGAAAGCTCGTGGAACCAACGATCATTGAAGTCATAACCGACAATGAGAATAACCCTGTCTATTCCGGCAATACCCGCGTCATCAGACAGGTCCTTTCCCAAAAAGCGAGTCGGGAGATGAAAGAATTGATGGCGGCAACGATTTCTCGTGGCACAAGCAGACGCGCTTTCAGAGGATTTCGGCGCGATCGGATCTTGAAAAAGCTTCTTATCGGGGGAAAAACAGGTTCGATCAAAAACAAGAGCGATGAGTTGCTCTATGATTGGTTCGTGGGTTTCTGTGCGGAAAAAGCAGGCACGAAAAAGCTAGCCCTTGCAGTATTAGTTGTACACGACAAACTCCTCAGGGCAAGGGCTCAAGAGTATGCCCGTCTTGCCATGAGACACTATTTCAAGAAACCTTCACCACGTGGCATCTCCTAATCGAAAAACCAGGAGGTCATCATGTCCCGCAAGGCCCTGATTGTCGTCGATATGGTAAACGATTTTGTGGATGAAAATGGCGCCTTGTATTGCGGCCAATCGGCTCGCGATATCATCCCTTTTGTCAAGGACTGTATATCGTGCTACCGCAAAGCCGGGGACCTTGTCGTCTATCTGCAGGATTCCCATGCAGAAGATGACAAGGAGTTCGATAGATTTCCAAAGCATTGCGTAACTGGCACATGGGGGCACAGGATCGTGCCGGAACTTGTCCCGGGCGAAGGAGATACCGTCATACAAAAAAGACGTTACAGCGGCTTCTTTGAAACTGAACTGGGCGATTTGTTAGAAAAGCACGGAATTCGAGATGTGGAGGTTATGGGAGTCTGCACGAATATCTGCGTTATGGACACCGTCGGGGGGCTTGCCAATCGAGATTACAATATCACAGTGCCGAGAGCAGGTGTGGCCGACTTCGACCCTGAGTTTCACGAATTTGCCCTCAAGCGTATGGACAAGATCTACGGAGCCAAAATCCTATGACAGGCCTTCCTGACAGAGTCGAGCTTCTGATCGATCTTTACGAACTCACTATGGCGGCCAGCTACCTTGAAAACGGCATGACCGATCCTGCCACGTTTTCACTCTTTATAAGAAAATATCCACCCGACAGGGCCTATTTTGTGGCGGCAGGCCTTGAGGACTTTCTTGAGTACCTGGCTAAGTTCCGTTTTTCAGAAGACGATCTTTCCTATTTGGATAGTACCCGCACGTTTTCACAGGAGTTTCTCGACTATCTCAAGGAGATGCGTTTTACCGGTAGCATCCGGGCCATGGGCGAGGGAGAGATCTTTTTTCAGGACGAACCGATTCTTGAAGTGACAGCCCCTGTCATAGAATCTCAGATTTTAGAGACATTCGTGATCAACACCATAAGCCTCCAGACCATGATTGCGACCAAGGCATCCCGATGTGTCCACGCGGCGGCCGGTCGCGGGCTTGTCGATTTCTCCCTTCGAAGGACTCACGGAATCGATGCCGGCTTAAAGGCTGCCCGCAGCAGCTATATTGCCGGGTTTGCCGCCACCAGCAATGTTCTGGCCGGAAAGCTCTACGGTATCCCCACTGCAGGAACCATGGCCCATTCCTACATCAGTTCCTTTGGAGATGAGATTGAAGCTTTCAGGGCCTTTGCCCGGTCCTTTCCGAAAAAAATCATTCTCCTCATCGACACCTATGACACCGTGGCTGGCGCCAAGAAGGCGGCTATCGTGGGGCAGGAAATGGTCAAAGAAGGGGGCAAGCTGTTGGGGGTTCGTCTGGACAGCGGAGACATGACCCTGCTGAGCCGGCAAGTTCGCAAAATCCTGGATGAATCAGGCCTTCAAGACACGGAGATCTTTGCCAGTAGCAGTTTTGATGAGTACAAGATCGCCAAAACCATTAAAGACGGGGCCAGAATTGACGCCTTTGGGGTAGGAACCAAGATGGGGGTCTCGGCCGATTCCCCCTATTTTGACATAGTATACAAGCTCGTCCAATACGCAGACCGCCCCATTATTAAGCGCAGCACCGGCAAGGTGAATCTGGCCGGCAAAAAGCAGGTCTTTAGAAAATCGGAAAAGGACAGGCGTTTTTTTGAAGATGTCATCGGGCTGCAAGACGAGACCGTAGAAGACGGAGTACCCTTGTTGGAAACGGTGATGGAAAACGGAAAGTGCATGCGCCCACACCCCCCGCTTCAAGTAATTCGGGATACATTCAAAAAGAATTTTTCCTCACTTCATGAAAGGCACAAGTTGCTGCAGGACAGCACACCTTACCCCGTTAGAATAAGCAGCCGGCTACAGGAATTGCAAGAAAGCTTGTAACCGTTCACGGGTTCAGGGTTCAAGGGCTGTAGGTTTACCGCAAATCTGAGCCGACTTCGCCAAAGCACTGGCTGCGACGGCTGAAACCGTCCCGCCGGAGGCGGGCTAACGAAAGATATGCATTTTCAGGCTGTAATCTTTGATCTAGATGGGACGCTGCTTGACACCCTGGCAGACATTGCTGACTCGGTGAACAGTACCTTGGCAAGACTCGGGCTTCCCACCCACGAGGTGGGCACGTATCGCAAATTCATCGGTAACGGCATCACCATGCTTGTCTCACGTGCACTGCCTGCTGAAAAACGCAATGATGATATCGTAACGGATTGTGTAAAGGCATTTCTAGAAAACTATAGCCGCAACTGGAAGGTGAACACCAGGCCATATCACGATGTGGAGGAACTCCTGGACTCGCTCTCCGCCAAGCACGTGAAGATGGCCGTGCTATCGAAT
>DAOUWN010000139.1 GCA_030667105.1 Deltaproteobacteria bacterium | reverse complement strand
TTTAAAGTCAAGCTCGGTTCGGTTTTGGAAGGCGATATCCGGAAATATTACATTGAGAACAGATTTAATTTTTTCAGACAAAAGCTCGGGGTATTTTGATTTTCAGATTCTTGCGATTTACGGGCAGAGCTACATCAGGGTCGAGATGGGGACGTTGTTGACTAAGTTGAATAACTTCTGATGTGAGATCTTCAAGGAAGTTCTAATGGTCGGTGGATTTGACAAATATGGCGATGCCAAGCGTAGGGCGCAGACCTGGGAAAATGGGTCCGAGACAAAAACACCTACTTGAAAGTTATGCACATTCTGCACGAACGTTATCTCCACGGAAACGAATAATTAATAATTAAGATGCGACCCCTGCCTGCCTCTAAGAGAGAACTCTTCCACAGCCTGCCAGGACTATGATCTTGTCAAGACATATGGGCAGCCCTCCAGATACCAAGTTCCTGTTCCATCCTTTCAAATTGCCCCTCCCAAAAACCCCCGGCTTCGTCAAAGGAAAAGAAAGCTAGACCTTCAAGCTGCAAAAAATCGTTCACAATTGGCAGGAATCCATATACACTAGCCAGCCGTTGTCTGTAATCAAAAGGCGATTACAGCCTTCAGTGCAAACAGCAAAGAAGGGAGCTAGGGGCTTGGTGGAATGCGTGGCCTGCGATTCGGAACATACTGTGGAAGGTCAATTTTTGTTTGGTTATCCCTCCTTTCCGGTTTCTCCTTACTCTTAAATCTACCCTTATCGTCGGTACTGGCAAGGTCTTCGGGTCTGGAATACAAAGTCGTGATAGCGGGTCCGATCGATCGCACGTTACATACGACTCTGGAAGGCATCTCTGACACGGTGGCACTCAGGAAAGAGAAACCTCCTATGAGTCAGGGCCTGCTGTGGCGTCGGGTCCAGGGGGACATTCCACGATTCTTGAGTGCTCTCAAATCAGAGGGGTATTTTGGAGCCCAACTGAAGGCAGACATCGATACCAGCGCCGACCCCATTGTGGTTACCTTTCAGGTAGATCCTGGTCCCGGTTACCCGCTCAAAACTGTGGATATTGAAGTTGTCGGAGAGAAAAACGGTGCTGCATTGGAAGTACCCGAGCCTGAAGACCTCGGACTCCGCTTAGGAGAAACGGCCAAGGCTAAGGCCATCGTTGATGGGAGAAAACAACTCCTTTCCATCCTAAAAAAGAGGGAATTTCCGTTTCCACGGATTCTCAGGCAGAAAGTCACTGTCGTTCATGCTGACACCTCTGTGGCTGTTGTGTACGCCATCACGCCTGGGCCACGAGCACGCTTCGGGGATACACAGATCACCGGTCTTAAGTCTGTGCGTGAAGCGATAGTGCGGCGCAAGATTCCCTGGCAACATGGCGACCCTTACAATGCAGAACTCCTCGCTGATCTTCAGCAACGTCTAAGGGCTACCGGCCTTTTCGCAACAGTGCGCGTCGAACCTGGGGAAACCCTTGTGCGGGGAGATCTACTGCCCATTACGGTTGCCGTAAACGAGCGTAAACACCGGTCCGTCAGTGCCGGTGTAAGTTACAAGACGGATGAAGGGCTGGGGGTCAAGATCTCATGGGAACATCGGAATATTCTTCATGAAGGAGAGCGTTTGACTCTGAACACCACGACCTCGGATTATACGCTGGCAGCCGAAGGCACCTTCCGCAAGCCTGAGTTTCTGCGCAACGATCAGTCTCTTCTTTTCAATCTCCGTCTGGCTGAAGATCGGCCCGATGCATACACAAGCCGAAGCTTCAGAAGTTCGGCCATCGTAGACCGGAATCTGAGAAAAGAAATCACGGTGGGGGGTGGCTTGACATTCAAGACTTCCAACATAGATCGGCTTGGTAGTGAGGAGAGCTATAGCTTGCTCTCAGTCCCTGTTCATCTCGATTGGGACACGAGAAACGACGCTCTTGATCCCACAGGCGGCGCTCGTCTGGCTTTACAGCTCGCTCCCTACTACGATACGGTGGAAACGGACTATGCCTTTTTCAAAGGAAGAATCACCTCCAGTGGCTATCTCCCCGTGGCTATGAAATCACGCCTTGTCTTGGCTGGGCAAGTGGCGGTGGGTGCCATAACAGGCGCTGTCAGAGAGGCTATTCCTGCGGATGAGCTATTCTACGCCGGTGGCGGGGGTTCAATCCGCGGTTACGCCTTTCAGTCTGTGGGTCCTCTTGCAGAAGGGGAGCCGCTTGGTGGCAGATCCGTGTTGGAGCTATCCGCCGAACTCCGTCTAAAGGTGACGGACCGTCTCGGCTTGGTCGTCTTTTTGGATGGAGGGAGCGCATTCGAGGGCAATCGGCTCGACACAGGCGAAGAACTCCGTTGGGGAGCGGGAGCGGGATTGAGATACTTCACGCCTGTAGGACCCATTCGGCTAGACATTGGCGTGCCCCTGAATCGAAGACCGGAAGTGGACGAAAGCATACAGCTCTACGTGAGTCTTGGACAGGCTTTTTGAACCCATGTCTCTGAAACCACAGATAAGACGCATATTGAACTTGCTGGCAATAAGCGTAGCCGCATTACTGGCCCTAGGAACCCTCATTTTCGCCTTAGCTCAGACCAACCCGGGCAAACGCCAAGTGTCCAGGTGGTCCGCGTCGCTCCTTAGCCGAGGAACAGGAATCCGAGCTGAAGTAGGCAAGATCGAAGGCTTCATACCCTTCAAATTACGGTTAGATCGGCTGGCCTTGCATGATGCTGCGGGGTCATGGCTGGTGGTCGAAGGCCTTACCATGAGGTGGTTGCCCTTTTCGCTCTTTGTGGGTCGTCTCCATGTTGCCGAACTCAACGTCGATTTTGTGGGACTTAGTCGCCTACCTTCCGGCGGGGAAAAAACGCCATCCTCCCGGGACTCACTTCCCGGTTGGCCAGCGGCCATTGGGCGGCTAGTGGTGGATCACATCGGAATAGATCGACTGGCGCTAGGGAGTTCTGTGCTGGGACAGGACGCTGTGTTGAGGCTGGAGGCTAAGCTTATGGCGCCCTTGCCCCGCGGGGGGCGTGCATCGAGCATTCGTCTTGAACGAATCGATGGGATCAAGGGCTTAGGTGTGGTTAATGTGAACCTTGAGGGGAAACCCCCGGCCATTGTCATCAATGCCCAGGTGGAAGAGGCATCAGGGGGGATCTTGTCTGCCCATGGGTGTCCTGGTCCCTTTTCAGTCAGCCTGCACGGAGAAGGGCCAGCGAAGACCTGGCAGGGACAACTGAGGGCCACGGTCGGAGGACTTGGCGCTATCGAGACTGCCCTTGAAGTTGAAACTGCGGCAGATTTAAGGTTCGCCATCAAAGGCATGGCGGATCTGTCCCCGGGCCTGTTTCCAGAAGCCTTGGGGCAAACTCTGGGCACAGAGACGCAAGTTGCCTTGTCAGCACGCCTGAACTGGGACAAGCAAACAGTTGTCCTGGATCAGCTAGCCATCGAGAATCGAAAAAGCATTCGTGTGGAAGCCTCTGGCTTCCTTGACCTGAAGGCGATGGAATCAAAAGGCGAGTTTGTTGTCAGATGTGAAGACCCTCAAACCATCAAAGCGATAACAGACTCTCGGTTTGCGGGGCAAATTGCCCTAAAAGGAAGCTTTTCCGGTCCACTCCGCCAGCCGCTTGGCAATGTCGTGCTCCAATTACGCGAGGTGGACGTGGGAAAAGTCCGGGCACCAACCGTCAAAGGTAGACTCCAGGTGGAGTTCCTCGGGCCGCTGGAATCCCCTTTTCCAGGCTTCCGGGTGAGTGGAACCGGAAATGCCCAGATAATCATGGTGGGGAAATCGGGAGTCACAGTAGAAAGGGGGTTGAACTGGGCCCTGGACGTTGCGGTGCCCCCTGAAGAGCTTATTCGCATTGATCGTCTCAAGCTTTCTGGAGAAATGTTTTCACTGGAGCTTTCTGGTCAAGTGAACCCGGCTGGTCCCACTGGGAAAGTGGCTGCCACAGCAGTCGTTGAGGACATGCGAATACTGTCCCCCTTTATCGGAACTGACGTTCCGGCTGCTGTGCGACTGCAAACCTTGATTGAAGGGGATGTTCAAAGCCGGTCAGCGTCTGCTCAGATCCGGGGAACCATTAACATGCACGAGCATGGAGATCCCTCGCTGGAACACTTGATTGATAAAGAGATTTCCTACATCGGCAAGGTAGCACTGAAAGAAGGAAAACAACTAACGGCCTCGGGAATTCGCGTGGGAGGAGTGAAGTGGAAGCTCACCGGGGACGCCTGTCTTGATTTTGCTGAGGAGACGATCAGCGGTTCCTTGCGTCTTTTGGTTCCGCAACTTGCGAGACTCTCCCCAGCGATAGGACGTAGTCTGGCTGGTTCGCTTCAGATCAACGGAGACATACAAGGTCCCTGGGAAAAAGCCACCTTAAACGTCGAAGCGATAGGACAAGGCGTTGAGCTTGAGGGTTTCGCTTTTGAAAACATACTCGCGGCACTGCGAGCCGACGGCCTTCCGCCAAGAAGCACGGGCAATTTGCAGTTGAAACTCAAGTATGGAGAGCAATCCCTGACGGGGAGAACGGACTTCACCATGGACGAATCCAGACTCAACCTGTCTGCTCTTTCTGCAAAGGCTGGTCAGAATGAGCTGAGTGGTGCGCTAGCCTTAGATTTCCGTAAGGGCCTCATAGAAGGAGACTTGGAAGGCAACTGGGGAAACCTCTTAGACTTTTCGCCCTTCATCAAAAATAAGGTTGGAGGCAGCATAGCGTTTCAAACCCGGTTCGGCCCGGCCGAAGCCGGCCAGCAGATCATCCTTGCTTTGGAGGGAAAAAACCTTGTAGGCCCCTCATGGCACGCCAATGCCCTCGTGTTGTCTGGTCAGTTAACAAGAGCCGCTGGACACGTGAAAGGGGCAGGAGAATTAGAACTCAACGGGCTTATCCTTCAGGATGTTAGCGTCGGTTCCCTTCGCGTCACAGCCGAAGGCGATGACCATAGGTTAACATTCAACGGCAACGCCAGTGGGCATTATAAGGAGAGCTTTGAGATTCAGACTTCGGGTGTATTGGCCGCCTACGAGGGTGGCGCCACGCTTGAAGTCAGCCAGTTCCAGGGACGCTATGCCGAGTTTCCTGTCGTCTTGAAACAGCCTGCCATTATGACAAGGACACCGACAGAGTACGGGCTCGAGTCCTGTATACTCAACATCGGCGAAGGAGCGTTGGAAGGATCGGGGAAATTCTCGGAAGAGTTGTCGACAGTTGAGGCCACTTTGAAAGCCTTGCCCCTCAGAATCCTGCGTCTCGCTGGCCTCCCAGATCTCACCGGCACCGCAACGGGGCACCTTGCCTTGCGTGATGGCGCCAAAAAACCTGAGGGCCATTTTGAACTACGTGTCGAAGACCTTCGAATTCAGCTGCCCGAGTTCCAAGCCATCACTCCTGCCACATTGACTGCTCAAGCACAATTACAGCAAGATAGGCTGGGAGCCATACTCAACCTTGAAGGAATAGGGGACAAGCCAGTTCAACTGGAGTTGGCCATTCCCGTAGAGCTGTCTCTAAGACCTCTTGCGTGGATCATACCACCACAGGGCAAGCTTAACGGGCACCTTCTAGCCGATATCGACCTGGCAAATCTGCCGGCACCGGTCTTTAGGCAAGGCGTAAGCTGGGGAGGAAACTTGGATGTGAGGCTTGAAGTGAAAGGCACGGTGCACAAGCCACGGATTACAGGAAAGGCCCACATTGATAAAGGGGCTTACGAACATACGGGCAGTGGTGTCGCCTTTAAAGAGGTCGATCTGGCTGTTGCGGCAAAGGTGCCGAGGCTGTCCGTCGAACATGGCCGCGCCACGGACGGCGAGGGAGGGACAATCTCACTGAGCGGTTGGTTGGATTTGCTTCCGGAGAAGCATTTTCCCTTAAAGGTGGAGCTTGCCCTCCAACAGGCCAAACTGGTTAGGCTCGACAATGCGAGTGCTGCAGCAACGGGCCAATTGACATTGTCAGGTTCGCTATTGGATGCCTCGCTAACAGGCCGACTCGAGGTTGATCAAGCGGAGCTGCGAATCCCGGAGCGCTTTACTCCCGAAATTGCCGAACTTGAAGTCGTAGAGATCGTCCCCGTAGGAGAGGAGCCGCGACTGCAGTCAGCTCTAGACCAGCCTGTGAAACGGAACCTGCTGATCGATTTGAATGTGACCAGCCCCGGACGGGTCTTTGTCCGTGGTCGCGGACTGGATAGCGAGTGGCAACGCACCCTGAGGCTCCGCGGCAGCGCACGGGAACCTGTTGTGACAGGCAAGCTTGCCGTGGTTCGGGGAC
>DAOUWN010000178.1 GCA_030667105.1 Deltaproteobacteria bacterium | reverse complement strand
GCCAAGCGCAAGTACGCCATCCTCCTCTTCTTCATATTTTCAGCTATCCTGACTCCACCGGACGTCATCACCCAGATCATGATGTCCGGCCCACTGATCGTACTCTACGAGGTAAGTATTGTAGGGGCAAGGGTGTTTGGAAAAAAGAAGGCCAAGCAAGACGTGGAGGAACCTCAAGAAACCGCTGGATAAGAAGTTTTATTCTTGACACTTATAGAAAACTTTGCTATCCGCAACGCACTAGTATGTACAGGTGTTTAGCGTTTTTTGTTGATCAATTTCAGGAAAGGAGGTGAAAGCGGCTTATGAAGAAAACATCATTGTTAGTGCTTGCGGCTGCCATGGCTTTTGTGTTCCTCTTTACATGTATCCACGCAACCTGTGCGGAGGCGCCTGACGAGATCACCATGAAGTCAAAGGTGTACAAAAAGCACAAGAAGGCACTGGTTACCTTGACCCACAAGAAACACAGTGTGGATTACAAGATTGCATGCGCCGATTGCCATCATGCATACAAAGACGGCAAGAACGTGTGGAAAGAAGGCGATGCGGTCCAAAAATGTGATGAGTGCCACAGCGAGGCCAAGGCGCCCAAGGTAAAGAAAGGTGAACCAAAGATACCCAAGAAGGAAAAGATCCTGAAGTACCACTACTCAGCTATTCATGAAAACTGTGTGAAGTGCCATAAGGATCTGAAGAAGGCGGCCAAGCCTACCGGCCCCACGGTGTGCAAAGACTGCCATCCTAAGCCAGAGAAAAAGTAAGGGCGACGGACGAGAAATAAGAATAGGGTAAGCGTCTTTTCGACCTTACCCTATTTTTTTTTGATACAAAACCGCTGCCTCAACCATTTTCTCGGCCCAGGAAGGGGTTCCCAGGGCGTGAATATGGCTATACGTGGCCAGGGTGTTCTTGTAGCAAAGACCGTCGCCTTTGCCGTCAAAGCCTTCCCCCCGAACCATCCGAAAGGCCAGATCCTCTGGTTTTCCTTTCCAGCTCAAGACCTTGGAATAATGAAACTCATGACCCCGAACCCGGATACCCGTTTCAAAATAGGGGTTGGGCTTTTCCACCTCAAAAATCGTATAGCCGTGGCCCTCCGGCCGCCTGGAAAACCCGAAGACAACAGGAAGCAAGCCTGCCATGGGATAGGTCACGCCGTCCAGGACCAGAGATTCGCCTAAATACATCAACCCGCCACATTCGGCGTAGATGGGAAGCCCATCTTCAGCCAGCCGGCGCACATCATGCCGGAACCATTGGTTTTCTGCCAGGGCTTGTGCCTGGGTCTCGGGAAAACCGCCGCCGATGTAAAGGCCGTCCAGGCTCGGAAGCCGCTGGTCTGTCAGGGCGCTCACCGTGACAACCTCGGCCCCGGCGGCCTCAAGTGCCTCCAGGTTTTCAGGATAATAAAACTGGAATGCAGCGTCCCTGATTACCCCAATACGAGGCGGTGCGTCCTTGAAAAACCCCCTAACTCCCCCTTTAGAAGAAGGCCGGGAGTTAGGGGACTCCAAAACTCCCCCATTTATTAAAGGGGGGCCGGGGGGGATTTCATTGGCTACGAGAGGTGGCGCCTCCCTGGCAATGCCAAGTAGCCTCTCCAGATCCAGATATTGCTCAGCCATATCAGCCGCCTTTTGGACGGACGTATCGGCCCGGCCATGCTCAGGCGTGGGGACAAGCCCCATATGTCTTTCCGGAAAGGCTTCTGCTTTGATCCTGGGTATGGCGCCAAGAACAGGAACGGCGCAGTAATGTTCGACAGTTTGTCGGAGAATAGACTCGTGGCGGGTGCCGGCTATCCGGTTGAGGATGACTCCGCAAATGCGGACATCGGGATCGAATTGGATGCACCCCTTGACCATGGCAGCTACCGTGCGCGTGCTCTTGGTGCAATCGATGACAAGGACTGCAGGGGCTTTCAGGAGTTTGGCGAGTTCTGACGTACTGGTAGCGCCTTCAAGGTCAATGCCGTCGTATAGACCTCGATTACCCTCAATGACTGCAACGTCGGCGGCAAGCGTGTGGCGTGTAAAAGAAAGGAGAATGCTCTCGGCGGGCATCAAGAAGGCATCCAGATTATGACATGGCCGGCCGGCCGCCAGGGCCAGCCAGCCCGCGTCAATAAAATCCGGTCCCTTCTTAAAAGGGGCTATGACCATCCCGCGCTTTTGCCAGGATGCGATCAATCCCAGGGAGACAATCGTCTTCCCCGAACCCCCGCGCAGGGCAGAAATGACAATCCGGGGAAAAGCCATGCGTGTGGTTTCTTGTTACTGGAAAAGAACCATGGTTGCTTTAAATCAAGGAAAAGCCCCTTTCAAGAACGAGGCTAATCCTCGTCTTCTGCCCCGGCCTGCTTGCCGACGCCCTTAAGACCGATCAAGGTGGTGCTCCCGCTGGACCAGTACTCAAGGGTCTCTTCACCGACCATCTTGTTAACCAGGTTCTTTACCGTTCTGGGCTTCTCATCGGGCAACATCTTATAAAAGTCCTTCAGATAGAATTTGGACTTGCCCTTCTTTTTCTGTAGCGTCTCTACGATTAACTTTTTGGATGCTTCTTCGTCCATGTCTTGCCTCTTTTCGAATATGCTAGGTTCCAATATCCCTCATGTCCCCTCCCCTCTCTCCGCCCCAGGCGGAGGAGGGTTAGAGGCGAGGTCAAACAGTGATCTCTTCTCGGTTTAGGTAAACTTGAAATTGGTCGTCTGGCGCCAGGTATAATAGGCCGGGTCACGGAAATCATCGATAAGATGATGGGTAAACTCAATATCGCACTTCTCAAAGAACTTCTCCCATCCAATCCTTTCGGCCCATTGGCCCAGTCGCTCGTATTTCCTCGCATCAGCCGAATAGGCGTCGACTATCCTCTTAATTGTTTTGGTCATGGTCGGCCAGCGGGGCATCTCATTCGGAATAAACGCAACGACGACCTTGGAAAACTTGGGTGCGTCTATCCTGTTTGATATCTTGCCGCCTGCCATGAGCACGATACCATCCCCTTCCGTATCGGCCAGGGGCATGGACGGGCACATAGTGTAGCAGTTGCCGCAGAACATGCACCGCGGCTCGTTCACAGACACGCTGTTCAGCTTCTTGCCCTCGATTTCCACCTTGGCCGGCTTGATGGCTGCCGTAGGACAGGCCGCAATGGCCAACGGAATCTCGCACATCTTGTCCAGATATTCATGGTCAATCAAGGGCGGCTTGCGGTGATAACCCAGGATGGCAATGTCTGAGCAGTGGACCGCACCACACATGTTCAGGCAGCAGGCCATGGAAATCCTGAGCTTGGCCGGAAGTTTCATATTTTCCCATTGGTCAAACATCACGTCCATTGTGGCCTTTACCGTACCAGAGGCATCCGTGGCCGGCGTGTGGCAATGAATCCAGCCCTGGGTGTGCACGATATTCGTAATTCCGGCGCCTGTGCCACCGATGGGGAACTTGTAACATCCGCCGGGTTGCTTCCGGCTCAGCAGATCCTGCTTCAAGGGTTCGACTTTGTCCTTGCTGTCCACCATGAACTCTACGTTGTTTCGGGTAGTCCACCGGACATGGCCGTCGCAGTGCTTGTCGGCAATCTCCATTATCTCACGGATGTGAGATACACTCATCAGGCGGCAGCCGCCACATCGGATCGCATAGAGTTCGTCTCCGCTTTCAGCAACATGGACAACAATGCCAGGCTCAATAATCTCATGATACAGCCATTTTCCTTTGTTTTTCTTGATGACCGGTGGATAGAACTCTTCATAGTATCTCGGTCCGATATCCGTGATTCTGTCCTCCATCGGTTTTGCGGGATTATATCCTGAAGAAATAAATGCCATGGTTTCACCCCCCTATCTTTGATGATATTTTCTAAATTCCTTGATATCGCGCTTAAATCCACCAGCAACTTCTTCTTCTTTCCAGAAGACGTACGTATTGGTCCGGGGCTCCTGAACCATCTGCGGAATAGCCTTGAAACCTGTCACCTCCAGCAGCTTCTGCAGGCCCTGCCGTTTGATCAGCTCGCCAAGGCGCTCGCGGTTCTTGCCCTCTTCCATCCACCAATCCCAGATGGGCTCGACTACTGTTTCCTTGACCTCATCATAGGGCGGTTCTGCCTTGATAAAGGGCACAATCAGTGTACCCATCTGTGCGCCATCCAGGATCGGGGCCTTGGCGCCGGCCAGGACAGAACAACCCCTATCAAGACCTATTCGAAGCGCCCTGGGCATCACATTGATGCAGTGCATGCACCGAGTACATTCCGGGGTGTTGATCTCAAGCTTGCTGCCGTCCCATCGCATGCACTCGGTCGGGCAAAGATTGATCACCTCTTTCTGGATGTCGAATGCGCCCCAGTCACGACCTGCATGGGCGCCAGCGTTCGGCTTTAATTCGCCGCCCACATAAGCCTTGACCGCCTCCTGGTCGATGCGGATGTCGTCACGCCAGGTGCCGATAAAGGATAAGTCAGACCGGGCAATCGCGGCCACGCAGCAGTTAGGGCAGCCATCAAACTTGAACTTGAATTTATACGGGAACGCAGGTCGATGCAACTCGTCCTGATATTCCATGGTCATCTGGTAACAGAACTCCTGAGTGTCGTAACAGGCATACTCGCACATGGACTGACCCATGCAATCGGACGGGGTGCGAAGGTTCGACCCCGAACCGCCCAGGTCCTGGTTTATGTTGTGGGTCAATTCATAGAAGACCTCTTCCAACTGGGGTGTGGTAGTCCCGAGAAAGATGATGTCACCCGTGGCGCCGTGCATGTTGGTGAGTCCGCTGCCGCGTCTTTCCCACAGGTCCATGAGTTGCTCCAGGTACTTAGTGGTGTAAAAGTGCCCCATGGGTTGGTTAACACGCATGGTGTGAAAGTGCGCCACCCCCGGGAACATCTCAGGCTGGTCACAGTACCGGCCGATGACGCCACCGCCGTATCCGAACACACCGACAATGCCGCCGTGCTTCCAGTGGGTCCTGCCGTGCTCAAAAGACAATTCAAGGACGCCCAAGAGGTCGTCGCAGCAGTCCTGCGGCATCTGATAATCGATCCCTTTTTTGTTCTCCATCCTGGACTCATGTTCGCGCTTGATGTCCGTAACAAAACTCGTCCACGGCCCGGTTTCCAGTTGATCGATCAGAGGAGTTTTGTGTTTGAATTCAACCATTATCCCACCTCCATTTGATTATTTGAGAAATCTGTTTGTAGCCGGTTCCCAATAAAGCACAGTACCCCCTCACCTCCTCTCACTCTTCAATGATCTCCGCACGGAACCCATAATAGTGCAAAGAAAAATTGTGTGTTAGTGCAAGTGGACTCTCCTAAAAAAGATGAAAACACGCTTGTGCAAGACTTGCCTATAGACTTATTTGCGCTGTTTGTC
>DAOUWN010000255.1 GCA_030667105.1 Deltaproteobacteria bacterium | reverse complement strand
CGAGGCCACGGCCATCTCCGAGACTTTGTTTTCGCTTATTTGGGCAATTTCGCGATAGGTGAGCCAGAGGACATTTTCGGAGCGGTTTCTGAGCAACTCATGTACGGCAAATACGACCTCGCGGGATGGATAGCGCGCTTCGATAAAGAATTCCTGCAGCCTCCTGTCTGCGGGGCTGTAAAGAAGGAGACAGGTCGCCGGTTCTCCGTCTCGACCGGCCCGGCCGCCTTCCTGGTAGTAGGCTTCAATTGTCCCCGGAAACGAGTGATGGATCACCGTGCGGATGTCTGAGCGGTCAATGCCCATTCCAAAAGCATTTGTGGCCACTGCCACATTAGAACGGCCATCCATGAAGTTTTCCTGAACCCTGGTCCTCTCAGGCTCGTCCAGTCCGGCGTGGTATCCCTCTGCGCTTATGTGTTGCTGTTGGAGCTTTGTAACGATGCCCTCCACCTTTTTTCTTGTGCCGGCATAGACAATGGCAGCGCCGGAAAGGTTTGTCAGGCGTTGCCTGATAATGGCGAGCTTTGCTTTCTCATTACCGCTCTGAAGGACTTCCCAGAAAAGGTTGCGGCGGTCGAAGCCGGTGACAAATTGCCTGGGAGCCCGCAGCCTCAACTGCTTCACGATGTCAGAGCGGACCTTATCAGTTGCAGTGGCGGTAAGGGCGATGGTTTGGGGGCGGCCGAGAAGGTCAAGGGCCTCGCTGATCCTCAAATAATCGGGTCTGAAATCATGACCCCACTGTGAGATGCAGTGTGCCTCATCCACAGCGACCATGGAGACGGCGCTCTGTTTCACTGCCTCAATGAACAGGCGATTTCTCAGTCTTTCCGGAGAGGCATAGACCAGCTTGATGCTGCCGGCGGCGATTTGCTTGAGGGCCTCTTCCTGTTTTCTCAGCCCCATCAGACTGTGAATGGCAGTTGCCGGCAGATCCAGTACGCCAAGGGTGTCCACCTGATCCTTCATAAGGGCAATGAGGGGTGAGATCACAAGCGTGATGCCTGGCCTGAGGAAGGCCGGCAGTTGGTAGCACAGGGACTTGCCGCCGCCAGTGGGCATGATCACGAGAGCGTCCTCACCGGACAGGACAGATTCCAGGATCTTGTCTTGTCCTGGTCGAAACTGCCGAAACCCGAAAACCCGCTCCATGAACGACAGGGCCCGGGCCATGGGGTGATTTTCTGATTGAGGGTTGGATGGGGGAATCATAAAGAGACTAATCGACGAACTGCCTCAGCGTGTTTTTCTGCCGCGTCACGGTTTCTCATGACGGCTTGGCGGCCGCGCATTCCGTAGGTTTTTAAGGAATCAGGATGGTTTAGAAACCAGATAGCCTTTTCGGCCAACATGTCAGGGCTCGAGACCTCTATACCCGCTCCTGCCTCCTCCAACAGCGCCTTTGCATCCTGGAAGTCTTCCATGGAGGGGCCGTAAAAGACCACTTTCCCCCAGGCGGCCGGTTCCATGGGATTTTGTCCGCCTAGGGGCACTAGGCTTGCACCGCAGAATACGATGGTTCCGACACTATAGAGATTAAAGAGCTCCCCAAAAGTATTAAATATAACGACCGGCTCCGTGCGTTTTGCTGTAACGCTGTCAAGATCGCTTCGGAGCTGATAACCAAAACCCCGTCGCTTAAGGATTGATCCGATGACGGGCACCCTTTCAATGTGCCTTGGTGCAATGACCAGGACTGAATCAGGGAATTCCCTGAGGATTTTTTCATAGGCATCCAGAATCATCTCCTCCTCGCCCTCACGGGTGCTCCCGGCAACAAGGACCTGGTGGGAAGCATCAAGGTTCAAGATCCGTTGCATTGCTGCCTTGCTTGCAGGCTTTGTAAGGGTGGCCAGAAAGTCATATTTGGCATTGCCGTTCACCATGACCCTGTTCGTATCAGCGCCTATGGCCCTGATACGAAGGGCATCTTCTTCCAGAATCATGCTGAAGACATCGATGTTTTTCAAGACTTCCCGGAAAAAGGGGCGAAACCTGAGATAGATTCCAATGGATCTCGTGGAGATTCGGCCATTGATCAAGGCGGTTTTTATTCCCATCCGTCGGGCTTCGGAAAGCCATGCGGGCCAGATTTCGGTTTCCAGAAAAACCAGAACGTCGGGACGCAGCCGGGAAAGCGCCTTGCGCACCGAACCAACAAAATCAATCGGCGCGTATACTACGGGAACGTCCTTTCCGAAGGTGTTTCTTGCCAATTCACGGCCGTGTTTCGTGGTTGTTGAAAGAATAACGGAACAGGCAGGCATGATCCGCCTGAAGGCCTCAATAATTGGCGCTGCCACCTTGACTTCTCCCAGGGAGACTGCATGAAGCCAGATTCTGGGCGAGCCCGGAAGGTCTCGGGCAATCTCCCGGGGCAGATATCCTAAACGTTCTTTCAGATTTTCGCCGTGGCGCCCGCTGAGGCGTGTATAGATGAAAAAGGGCGGGAGACATGACACCAGCAGGCCGCTGCCCAGAAGGGTGTATGCTCCGTAGAGGATATTGGTCATGGCCTTATCTGGACAAAGCGTCTGCCCTCCACCGTAAGAAGATAGAGGTTTTTTTGCGCGTCTCCGGTCTCGTCAAAAGAGGTAAGACCTGTCACGCCCGGGAAGTCATTGACCTCCATAAGGGCCATTTTCAGGGTGCGCCTGGATCGAACCTGGGGTTGATTGACTGCTTGAAAGAGAATCCAGGCTGCATCGTAGGCTTGAGCTTCCAGGTAGGCCGGAACTCTCCCGAAAACTTCGTCATAGTCTCTGACAAAATTCTGGACCTCGGGCGACGGGCTGTCTGCGAAAAAGCCTTCCGGCAGAATGGCTCCCTGGACATAGCCCCGAGCCATTTTTATGAGTTTGTCCGAATGCCACAGATTGGTTCCAAGCAAAAGAACGCCCGCCACGTCATGAAATAAAAGCTGGGGCGTGATAAGACCTATCTTTTCAAAACTGTCAGGGATGAAAATGGCCTGAAAATCAATGATTGGCTGAGGTTCTTCTTCCTCTTCCTTCTGCTGCGGCTCTTCGTCTTGGTCGGTTGTATCATGGGTTGTGTCATCAGAAGGTTCATCAGGATGGTCCGGATCGGGCCAGCGGGTTTCCTCCTCTTCTTGGGGCGCTAAGAACATGTCCCAGGGTTCTAATTCGTCGCCCATATCTTTTTCCGGAGGTTCTTCGGGTCGGGGGTAATAGAGCCCTACCAGTCTTTTGATGGCGTCACTAAAATCGGTCTGATCTGGTGCGTACGATTCAATCCCGACTACTTCAGCGCCATTTAATATCAGTTCATCCCAGAATCGGTTCATAAAGGAGATGCCGTACCGTTCATCAGGGTAAAATATAGCGAATTTCTCAAATCCCAGATCTCTTACCGCATAGTCCACAATGGCCTTAACCTGTAGGGACAACGTCAAGAAGTTTCGAAACACGTAATCGCCCATTTCGGTGATGTTGGATTTTTGTGTAAGGGTCATAATGGGGACTTTAAGGGCTTGGGCCTTTATGGCAGCAGACTCTGACGTGATCATGGGGCCGATGATTCCTGCCACACCGTCTTCAAGAACCAGAGTTTCAAGCGCCATCACAGCTTCATTTGGATCTCCTTTCGAATCCCTGACAAGCAATCGAACCGGGTGGACATGGAGTTGTGCGTTGAACAGATCGAGGGCAAGCT
>DAOUWN010000169.1 GCA_030667105.1 Deltaproteobacteria bacterium | reverse complement strand
CAAACCTGAAGACGGTGTCGTTATGGGGCCTGGAGGACAGACGGTCGTGTCCCCTGATTCCGATGTGGCGGTTCAAGAGGAAAACAACAGGTTGATTCTGCTTCCCAGTGGCAGCACCATTGGCGAATTGGTGAGGGCGCTCAATGCCATCGGAGTGACCCCAAGAGATCTGATCACCATTTTTAGGTGCATAAAGGTTGCCGGCGGTCTTCATGCCAAACTGGAGCTTATGTAAAAAGAGATAGTCGGTGGTTGGTGATCAATAGGTTGGATGCCGGATTTCGGATGGCAGATGCAGGAAGTGGCAGTAAGAAGTAAGCAGTAGGCACTAATGACCAGTGACAGGTGACCAATGGCTGACCTCACAGGGATGACAAGCGAAATAGTGGCAAGACGGCCCGTTGTTTCTACAGAAACAGAGCTGAAAGACGCGAAGCTCAGACAGGCGTGCGCTGATTTTGAATCGATTTTTATCTATTTTGTCCTGAAATCAGCGCGAAAGAGCATTCCTGAAAACGGGCTTCTCGAGAGCTCTCACGAGAGCAAAATGTACAAATCGATGTTGGATGAACAAATGGCCCAGTCCGTGGCAAAGGGGGGAGGCATGGGACTCGGGCAGTTACTCTATGAGAAATTGACGGATCAAGTGGCAAAGTAATCTGACAAGATATCCGGGGCCGAGTCCTCAACTTTAGCAAGTCAGCATTTTATCCGATAAGAACCTTGTGTGACTCCGGAACAGGAGAAAATCCTTATGAAAGCGCCGATCAAGACCCTTGAAGATCTGTTTTATGAAAAAATCATGCTGTATCAGGATCTTGTGGAATGCTTGAAACAGGAACGCGAGTTCCTGATCAAGACCGATATGGACGCCCTATGGGAGATTTCCGATAAAAAACAGTCAATTGTGCGTCGCATCGAGGCGGTCCGGGAAAAGGCGCTGGCCGCTCTGTCCGAGGCCTCCATAGACCACGGTATGGATGTGTCATCTTTTTCCATGGCCACAGTGCTGTCGCTTATTCCGCCTGTGGAACGCAAACGGTTTAAGAAGGCCTATTTGTCTCTCGTAGGCCTGAAGACAGAGACCCGGCAACGGAGCCGGGAAAACAAGCAGTTTATTGAACAGAGCCTTGATTTTCTTGATCAGCTCATCAGTATCATTGCAAATGGGCATACGGCAGAATCCCTTTACAATGGCTGCGGGTCTCTGGATTCCAACGGCCCGGCGAATCTGTTGCTCACTAGAGAGGTGTAACCATGTCAGGTGGTATTGGGCTATTATTGAGCATTGCTAAAGACGCATTGGCTGCGCAACAATACGGCATCTATGTGACTGGCCATAACATTGCCAACGTCAACACGCCCGGCTATTCGAAACAGAGAGCTGTGTTAGAGGCAAGAGATCCTGCGCCGTTTGGAGGTGTGGTCCTCGGACGAGGTGTCAACACAACGGAGATCACTAGAAATTGTGACCAAGTCATTGAAAATCGGGTTATGCAAGAAAAATCAGACCTCTATTCCTTCAAGGGAATGGAGAGTTACATGGTGGCCCTTGAAGGATTGTTTAATGAAAACACAGATAATAGTTTAAGCAATATCCTGGGTGATTTCTGGAACCGTTGGCATGATATTGCGAATAGTCCATCCGCGGTTCCGGAGCGTATTGCCTTGTATGAACATAGCAAGCTGCTTTCTGAGCAGTTCAACTCACTCGATGTCGATTTGGAGCAGCTTAGGACAGATTTGACCAATACAGTTGACGCTGGTGTAGGAAGGGTGAATGAGATTACATCTGAAATTGCCGGTCTTAATGCAGAAATTATAGTAATGGGAGTCGATGCTTCAGCCAACGATTTAAAAGATCAGCGCAATGTACTTTGCTCAGAGCTTGCCGAATATATCGACATGAAAGTATTTCAACAGGAGCACGACTCTTTTACTATTGTTTCTGCTAAAGGGGTTGTTTTTGTTGATGGCGATACCAGTTATGATCTTGAGTTGGATGGCACATCCGTAAAGTGGCAGGGTTCCGGCGGAAATGAAGTTGACATAACGGATCATATTTCCAAGGGAAAACTAGGTGGATTTCTCGAGATGCGCGATGAGGTTGTGGCAAAATACAAGCAGGACCTGACAGAGCTTGCCTCAGAATTCATATGGGCGGTGAACGAGCAGCATAGTGAGGGGGTGGGGTTGAAACTCTTTCAGCCTGGCGAGAGCGTTACAGGTACGTATACGACTTCAACGACCTTGGAAGATCTTGATTATGGGGCTGCAGCGGACAGTTATGTCGATTATAGCGGCACATTAAGTCTTTGGATAGGAGATGCCAACGGTGAAAACTTAAACGCGGTTACGATAGACCTAGATTCCGGGCTTGGTGACATAACGGCGAGTTCAAGTCTTGCGGCGTTGAGAGATAGTATTAATGCCCAGATCGATGCAACAGTTTATGCAGACGATGTCACAGCATCTGTATCTGCCTCCGGAGATGCCATTGTATTCACTGCCGGGGCAGACGATACCTTTGGTTTTTCAGATGATAATTCAAATATCCTTGCTGCTCTTGGCATAAACACTTTTTTTACCGGCTCTACAGCGGGAGGTATTGACATAAACAGTACGATCGCATCCGACAAAGACTACATCGCAGCCGCCCAGATAGATTCCGCAACTGGAAGCTTCGCTACCGGCGACAATACAAATGCCCAGGCCATTGCCGATCTACAATATTCTTCCACGCAAATATCTGAGTGGACATATGACAGGATCAACGGAAACACTGAGGGGACTAGTACCGCTACCATTGAGGAGTACTACCACAGTTTAATAGGCTCTCTGGGAATTAAGGCCTCTAGTATAAAAAGGTCTAGTTCCTTTAGTGAGAATATGGTTCATGAGTTGGAGACCATGAGGGATAGTATTTCGTCTGTTTCCCTTGACGAAGAGATGGCTCAGCTTATGCAATATCAACACGCTTATTCGGCAGCCGCCAAGCTGTTTAGTGTAGCAGACGAAATGATGCAAACATTGCTGGCTCAGAAGTAAAGGGGCTTTTGTTATGAGAGTATCCAATAAGACGGTTTTTGATACAGCCAGGTTTAATCTTGCTAATCTTACGGATGATTTGAACAGGGCCAATATGGTTGTGTCAACACAAAATAGGCTCTTAAAGCTATCAGATGATCCGGTCGGTCTCACACAAGTGCTCAATATGAGGTCGAGCCTTTCAAATATTGAGCAAATGGGGCGCAACATTTCCTTGTGGAAGTCATGGCTGGCATCTTCGGAAAGCGCGCAAACCAGTGTCCAAAACTTGGTTTCTGATACCAAAGCCCTGTGTGTGCAAATGGCTAGTGCTACTACAGGGGCTGCGCAAAGGCGTTCTGCAGCAGAAAGCGTTGAGAAGAATCTAACAGAAATGGGGGCCTTGGCTAACACTACGGTCACTGGGCGCTATATCTTTGCTGGTTCAGAAACAGATAGCACGGCTTTTACCCTTAATGCGGATAACAGCGTCACATACAACGGGGACAACAACGCTTTTACTGTCAAGATAGGCAGAAATGCCTCCGTAGAAATTGGGGGAGATGGAGAGGCCGTGTTCCAACCTTCCGGTGCAGGTGCTAGTGATGATATATTTGTCATTATGAAGGATTTGATAACGGCTCTACAGGGAAATGACATTGGCGGTATTCAAACAGCAATGACAAATCTGGATACATTTTTCGATCACAATTCTGCCCAAATCTCCGATGTCGGTTCCAAGATGATACGCATGGAGATAAAGGATAGTGTATTCCAGGATCTGGAGATTTCTACTAAAGAAAGACTTTCGGAAATCGAGGAACCGGATATGGTAGAAGCGATACTGGAATTAAAGGCCAAGGAGCTTGCCTATCAGGCGGCGCTGGCTTCTACTTCCAAAGTTCTCCAGTTGAGTTTGGTGAATTACATGTAATATCTCGTTGCGACGCCATGGAGGGCGGCATGCTTGTACTGACAAGGAAGTCGGGAGAAGAGATAAACATCGGTGATGATGTAGTTGTCAGCGTTTTGGAAATCAAGGGATCACAGGTCAAGCTTGGGATCGAGGCTCCAAGGGGAATCGCGGTCCATCGCGGCGAGATCTATAGCAGGATTCAGGAAGAAAACCTCTTGGCCGCACGGGTGGAAGCCAATGATTTTGCAGCGGCAGCACAACTTTGTGGAATCGAGAACGAACATGACAATAGCACCGGGAGGATAGTGTGAAGGTTGAAACCACGCGATTCGGGACCGTGAAAGTGCCGGAAGAAAAGGTAATTAGCATGTCCCATGGAATGCTTGGTTTTGCAGACAAAAAGCGATTCTGCATTATCCAGCACAAAGAAGAGTCCCCCTTTTTCTGGTATCAGTCCCTTGACGATCCAGCGCTGGCCTTTGTCATTACCAACCCATGGTTATTTAAGCCCGATTACGAGGTTGACCTGGATGCTGCGGTCCAGGCAATGGGATGGGACCAAAAAGGCGAGAACGATTCTGTGGAGTGCTACGTCATTGTCACCCTCCCCAGGGGGGCGCCTGAGAAAATGACGGCAAACCTCATCGGGCCGATGGTTCTAAACCCAGAAACCTGTGAAGCCGTACAGATTGTCTTATATAATGACTCCTACTCTCACAAATATCCCCTCGTTAAGAAAAAGGCCGCTTAAGGGGCCGCTCCTTTGGTTCATACAGAAGACAAGGCATGCCTGAACTACGTCGCACAAGTGCAGAGGGGAATCCTCGCCCCTTAAACTCCATGGCGCGGCATCCATGGGGAAAGCGCTTATCCCAAGTGACATAGTAATGCCTGCACTTATGACAGTCGATATATACTGATCTAATACTCAGCTCATCACGCACAACTTACAGCTCCTGATCGGCTTGTATCATTCAGGTTTCGTGCCAATTTTCTCATTTACATAGATCGAGACCTCGTTTAAGACATTTGCGTCCATATTCTGGTTGACACGACGTATCAAAAAACATTATACAATCAAGATACAAGCAAGCGAAAAGCAACCGTAGCCAGATATTCGGGGGCCGTATGGAGCAGGTATTACTGTTAAATGCAACTTTTGAGCCTTTGAAGGTGATCGACTGGAAAAGGGCCATAAGGCTCCTCACCTTGGGAAAGGTGGAGGTGTTGGAGGAGTATGAAAGGGATATCCACTCCGTAACCTTCGCCATCAAACTCCCGTCAGTGCTTCGGCTCCTTAGATTTGTGAGGTATAGAAAGAGGGATATCAAGTTTTCCAGGCTCAATATCTATGCCCGGGACGGATTCCGATGCCAATACTGCGGGCAGAAGTTTGAGTCGAAAGATCTTTCTTTTGATCACGTTGTACCCAAGAGGCACGGTGGAAAAACCGAATGGACCAATATTGTCACGTCATGTTGCATGTGTAACCGGATCAAGGGAGGTAGAACCATGAAGGAGGCGGGTTTCAGGCTCTTAAAGAAACCCGTAAAGCCCTCATGGGTGCCGTTTATCATGGTTACGATCGGTGTGAGAAGTGT
>DAOUWN010000071.1 GCA_030667105.1 Deltaproteobacteria bacterium | reverse complement strand
TTGCTGCCCGAGTACTCTGATGTGGGAAAGATCTATCTGAGGGCGTGGTATGATATTGTTGTGAGAAAGAATTACGGCAAAGACGGCAAAGTGGACAGGGATTATATCCAGGAAAGGATCGAGAGGATTTATGTGCCTATGGTCAAGGAGGTGCTTGGAGACAAGTATCCCCGATAATGTTTGAAGACACTTATTCGTCGTGCTCCACCTCACCGCTAACGACTTGCTTTTTTTGACGACCTCTGACAGCTACCAAAGGGGCCGTTTTCCCACTCCGCCGTCTGTGACAGGCAAAAGGTCATGGGTTTCATAAGAAAGAATCTCTTCGGAATCATCATCCTTGCCCCGGCAGCGCTTTATCTGGTGGGTTTTTTGTTAATTATCTTATTCAAGGTCGTAGCATTGGCCTTGACTCGCGTTGGTCCCCAGGGTGACCTTTTTCCCACTGCTTATCATTTTGTCGAGCTTTCAAGCAATCCCGAATTCAGACACGCCTTAGTCCGCACCATCTGGTTTACGCTCATTGGCACGCCGCTTGAGCTTGTCATAGGGATGGCAGCCGCCTTTCTTGTAGTACGAGAGTTTAGGGGAAGGGGTATCACGAGAAGTCTCTTTATTCTTCCCCTGGCAATCCCTGCCATTGTCACGGCCATCATGCTCTATATCATTTTTGACTTTCCCGGAGGCCACGTCAATGATATCCTCATGGGACGATACGGCTTTTTCCCTTTCCAGGTCATATCTCATCCTGTGGACTGGCGGGGATCCGGCTTTTTTGCCCTTATGGTCTCCATGTTCGGAAAAGTGTGGCGGGACATGCCCATTTCAATGCTGATCATTCTTGCAGGGCTTCAGGCCATTACAAAAGACCAGTATGAAGCAGCAAAGACCCTGGGGGCTGACGCGTATCAGACGTTTTTCAGAATAACTCTTCCTTTGTTGACCCCGGCCATGTCGACCGTGCTGGTCTTGCGGTCGATTGAAGTCTGGAAGGAGTTCATTTTTCCGTTTATTCTGGCAGGAAGTTACCCGCTGTTGGCAACCCTTATAGAAAGGGCGTACCATGAATGGAGAAATCCCAATGAGGCGTGCGCTATTGCATTAGTCCTGCTGGTTTTGATCATCATATCGACAATCTTTATTTTTCATGTCTTAAAATGGCTCAGAAGACGGTTGGTGAGAGTATGAGGGAAAAAGTCGCCTCGATTTCAAAGATCAGCGCAACCAGGATCATATGGTTTGCGGGCATTGTCTTGATGATTCTGATAGTGCTGGCCCCCATCTTTGTCATGTTCAAATATTCTATCAGCGATCGTTCGAGTGTGGTAACCGGTGGAATGCCTATACCTTTGTGGCCCTACCATCCGACCGTGGAGCAGTTTGAAGGTCTGGCCACCATGGACTCGTTTATCACGGCTGCCTTTACCAGCATGAAGGTGGCATTGCTTTCAGTGATCATCTCGCTTGCCATCGGAACCCCTGCGGCCTACGGCCTGGTGCGTTACAGATTCCCCGGCATCATGGTGTTGGCAACCATGCTCATATCGGTTCGTCTTTTTCCGGATATTGTCTCGGTAGTTCCCATTGTCGAGACCTTTATAAGATTTCGACTGGTAAACAGCGTCCTGGGTGTTGCCATGGCTCACTCCCTTCTTTCCACACCTTATGTCATCTTTATTGCCATGGGTGTCTTTGAAATGATTCCCAAAGATTTGGACGAGCAGGCCCAGATCCTGGGTGCGAGCAAGTTCTACAGTTTTACCCGGATAGTGCTCCCCGTGGCCCTGCCCGGGTTGGCTGCCGCTGCGATATATGTCTTCTTGCTTTCCTGGGACGAATTCATATTTGCGTATTTTCTCCTGGCCTTTGGAGAACTCTCCACACTTCCTGTGTTGTTGCAAAAGATCCTGTCTTGGACACCGCAGCACAATCTGCTTGCTGCCATTTCAGTGATGCTTTCCATCCCTGTGATCATATTTACCTTTATTGTGCAAAAGTATATGCAAACAGGAGCCACTGCCGGGGCAGTGAAATAGCATGGCCAGAGTCCAATTAAAGAGAATTAGCAAGAAATTTGGCAATCTTGAGGTCGTAAAAGATCTGGACCTGGTGGTTGATGACGGTGAATTTGTGACCCTGGTAGGGCCGTCCGGCTGCGGGAAATCGACTACCTTAAGAATGGTTGCCGGTTTGGAAGAGATCTCGTCAGGAGAGCTGTACATCGGCGATGTTCTGGCAAACCAGATACCTCCCAGGGGCAGGGGAGTCTCCATGGTGTTTCAAAGCTACGCCCTGTTTCCCCATATGACTGTGTCTGAAAATATAGCTTTTGGATTAAAGATCAAGAAGCATCCTCGCCGCAAGATCCTGAAGAAAATCGAATGGGCAGTAAACCTGTTGAACCTTGAAGGCCTGGAGACAAGGCTTCCGAAGGACTTGAGCGGCGGGCAGAGACAAAGGGTGGCCCTTGCGAGGGCCCTGGTTGTAGAGCCCGACGTCTTGCTTCTGGATGAGCCTCTGAGCAACCTGGATGCAAGACTGAGACTCAAGATGAGGGCAGAGTTAAAAAGGATCCATAAGAGATTGGGCGCCACCGTTATCTATGTCACCCATGACCAGGTTGAGGCCATGAGCCTGAGCGAGCGGTTGGCAGTCATGTACGAGGGGAAGCTGGTCCAGGTTGGATCGCCACTGGAAGTCTATAACTCCCCGCGCAATATCTTTGTTGCAGGCTTTATCGGAAGTCCTTCAATTAATTTTTTCAATAGCAAGATCATAAAAAAAGACGGGAGCCTGTTTGTTGTTTTTGAAGGATTTGAATTAGCAATTCCTCAAGCCTGCGAGTCAAAATACTCGGGCTACCTGGACCGGGAGATTGTCTTTGGCATCAGGCCGGAGCACGTCTATGACAAAAGGTTTTCAAAGACAGAAAGCTCTTCTGGCAATACGATCGACGCAGTCATCGACGTGGTCGAACCATTAGGGGATAGGGATATTGTCGAAGTAAAAGGGGAGGGGGTCAGTTTTACGTTATTGCTTGCACCAGAGGCAAAGGCAGCGCCGGACCAACCCATCAGCGCCGTGTTTGACATGGAGAAGTCTCATGTTTTTGATAAGAAGCAGCATTTTTGTTAGGATTTTCGGTAACTTCTCAATAAATCCCCGCAATTGCCTGTCGGCAGACAGGGGTTCTGGGAAAATGGGGTAATGGTCTACTGGCAAAATCTCTCTTGACAGGGAAATCAGGAAAAGGGTAACTTCCTTCCAAGAGAGGCATTACCGTTGATACTGCATTAAGGCTGGCCAGGTATTTCAATACTACTCCGAAATTCTGGCTCAATCTGCAGGACATGTATGATCTGGACAAAGCAGTGGAAACCAGGTTGACCGAGAAAATCGAGAAAGAAATTCTTCCCAGAAAAGAGCTTATGGCATATGCATAGCCACAAAACATATTGTCCTGCGTGCAAGGCAGCATACGTTATTGCTGATGAGAAGTTCACGGGCCCGGCCATGAAGGCTGTATGCAAGAAGTGTGGTGTAAAGATGATTATTGACCGCGAGTCAGGGAAGGCACAACTCCAACAGGAAGCGCCGGGCCCTGAGCCTACACAGACGTCGCAATCTAAGGCCTCAGGTCCGAAGAGTCCCAAGGCCGGCGCCAAGATGGCTCAAACGGAATTCACTGTCGCCTCCATGTCGCCCGAATATCCAAGGTACAGGAACGCTCTCATCATTAGCGCCGTGGTTCTAAGCTTTGTTGGTGTTTTGACCGGAGCCTATTTGCTGATCAGAGATACGGAAAAAACCTTGCGGGAATTTACTCGCAATCCCGTTGAGTATGTTACCAGTCTGATTATGGGCTCTGAGAAGTACAAGGTATGCAAGTCATTCTTGGATCGGAATGAAAAACGATTGGCTCAACTTGGCCTTGGCGAGGATCTCGAATTTTTTCTGGTCAAAGAAGAAGTAAGAGTCATCAATGGGCAGAAAACAGCTACAGTGACAGCAAGAGTCAAGGGTTCCAAGGCCACGAGAAATGTGATCTTCCGGCTGCAGAAACGCAGGGGAGAGTGGAAGATCCAATACGTGGCCCTGGAGCTGGGCAATGGAGAGCATAAGAGAATCTATCCATAAGATTGCAGCCGTTCACCGCAGTTTACTGCCTGCAATGACTGGTTCATGGTAACCCGGAAAGCCACTGGTGTGCGGGAGCCACGAGCACAGATTGGTCCAGGTTCGACAGTATCCGATATCCGTCCCCTTTGTTTGTAAGCTGAACTGCCGGAATGTTCAGGGCGCGTTGGAATTTCTTGAGGTCGGAAGATGGCTCTGCATAGGCAACTTAGATGGTGGAAAGCCCCGCACCGTCGATGCTCACCGTTCCGGTCCTCTTGTCCACGTCGAACTTGAGTGGCAGGAGCTGTTCAATAACCCATATGTTGGTGAGCAGGTGTTTTGTGATGGCTCGTGCGACAAAAGAGGACCGTCCCTTGGCCAAAGCCATGTAGAGAACCAACTGGTCGGCCAGGTGGTCGTCAATAGTGGCCTCTGAGGCCATGAATTCAAAAAAATCCGAACAGGCCTCGTCAGCAACGGTTTCAGCGGGTTTTCCCCTTTTGCCCAGGGATGTAAAACCAGCGACGCCATTTTCGAACGAAGCTCTTATCAAGACGACTGTGCCGGTCCCACGGGAAGGCCCGTTCAAAAGCCTGACTCGGGGTTTGCTGTACCCCTGACCCGCAAGGCGCTTAAGTGCATGGTCCCGCTGCCTCTCCCCGATGCTGGCAGCAAGGTTTGAAACCGCTGAGAGGAGATGAACAGCTTCAAGTTTGCCCCGTCGAGTTCGTTGCTTTGCGCGAAATCCTGCCACTGGAGATATGTCCGCAACAACCGTTCCTCCTCCTTTCGGATACCAACCCCAACGGCTGATTTCCAACGAAACGGCGCCGCCCATCTCCTCCATGGCTGGCACGAACACTTGGTTTACGTAATGGAAACAGGGGCTCCATGGGACATGGGTCCCGCCGGTAATGGTCACCCGGGACGGGTCTTTGGCTAGGAGCAAGCACGGCAACATCGTTTGTAGCACAAGGCCCGTGGAACCTGCCGTGCCAACGTCCAGCGTGTACGTTCCGCCCTTGAGTTGCAGGGGCTCAAAATATAGATGCGTGGAGCCCGCTTCAGCCCCTTTAGTGCGAGCCGATGTTATCAGTGAGAGGGCCTTTACGGCCATAACGTGCTGTGGTCTTAGTCCTGGCTTCTTGCGACCGGCCCGGATATTTGTGATCTCCAGGGGTTGCTGGAGTATGGCCCCCAGGGAGAGGGCGGTCCGCAATATCTGTCCTCCACCCTCGCCGTAGCTTCCGTCAATTTCAAGCATTGTGCTCATATATCCAACCACATGGTTGACTTGCCTCAGGTGGATCAACCCTACCCCCAACTTGATGCTAAAAACGCTTTGTTTGAAGACCCCTCCCTCAAACCTCCAACCCAGCTTCCAGCGCCTTCCACAGCTCCTGCTTCCCCATGCCTGTTGACGCGGAAAAGAGGATAAGTGATGAAGGATCTTTGGAAAGATCCTCAGCAATCAGGCGATGCTGAAGGGCCTGTTTGGTTTTCTTGAGTTTGTCTACCTTGGTGAGAATCACGATCTCGGCAATGCTGTAGTGGGCAAGCCAGGAAAGGAGGTCATGGTCTGCCTGGTTTGGCAATCTGCGGATATCCAGAATCACCACCACTGCGCAAAGGTTTTCACGGGACTTCAAGTATCTTTCCACCATTGGCCCCCATTTTTTTTGCACCTCCATAGGGACCCTGGCATAGCCGTAGCCGGGAAGATCAGTGAAATAGAATCTGTTATTGACAAGAAAAAAGTTTATGGTCTGGGTGCGTCCGGGGGTGGAGCTGGTCTTTACGAGTTTCCTGCGGCCGAGCAACGCGTTGATCAGTGAAGATTTTCCCACGTTGGAGCGTCCGGCAAAGGCAATCTCGGGCCTGTCAGGGGAAGGATACTGGGCGGGCTTGACAGCACTGGTTACAAAGGCAGCGGATTTGATGTTCATTTCAGTTCGGGAAGCCTGATCCTTTGGGCCAGGTGGCCGACTTCGCCAAAGTAGCCTTGGCTACGACGGCTGAAAGAGTCATTGGCTCTGCCATACTTGCTTCGGTATGGCGTTGAAATGCCTAAAATGCCTAAAGTGCCAAAAATGCCTAAAGTTAAAAACAAAACGTGTAACCACAATTTTAGGCATTTTTAATTTTAGGCATTTTAGGCATTTCTCTTCCCCACATACCGCTCGATCCTATCCATGCCCTCGGCAATGTTCTCAATGGCATTAGCGTAGGAAAACCGCAGATAACCTTCTGCATTGGCACCGAAATCGATCCCCGGTGTGACTCCGACATGGGCGTTTTCAAGGATATCAAAGGCAAGCTTGTAGGAATCCTCTGAAAACCGTTTGGCATTGGCCAGGACATAAAACGCTCCGGTGGGCTCCACGGTGATGCCGAAACCTATCTCTTTTAGCCGCTTGATCATGAACTTGCGGCGCTCATTGTACGTGGCCCTCATCCGCGCAACGTCTTCGGCAGCCTCATCCAGGGCAGCTATGCCGGCCCATTGGACCATGGCATTTGCTGAAATGAAAAAATTTTGTTGAACCTTCTGGATGGCCCGGATAAATCCCTTTGGCGCTATCATGTAACCCAAACGCCAGCCGGTCATGGCGTAAGCCTTGGAAAAGCCGTTGAGCACAAAGGCCCTGTCCGTAAATTCCAGGATGGAATGCTCCTTACCCTCGTAAACCAGGCCGTGATATATCTCATCAGAGATAATGTAGGGAGAGAGCCCTGCGATGGCCTCCATCCGATCATGGGAGAGCAGGTTTCCCGTGGGATTTGACGGGGAGTTGACAAAAATGGCCTTTGTCCTGGCATCGATCTTTTCCTTTATTACTTCGGGCCTGAACTGGAAAGCGTCATCTTCGTAAACCGGGATGGTTACTGGCTCGCCACCAGCAAAACGAATAAAGTTCGGGTAGCAGGCATAGTGAGGATCTGAAATGATGACCCTGTCTCCCGGCTCAAGAAGCGCCGCAAAGAGCATGAACATGGCAGGCGATGTCCCTGAAGTGACCACCACCTGGTCAGGTTCAACGACAGCGCCATAGCGCCTGTGATAGTGACGGCAGATGGCCTCACGAAGCTCCACCAAGCCGAGGCTGTGGGTATAGTGGGTGTGGCCGGCCTCAAGTGCGCGAATGGCTGCTTTCTTGATGCATTCAGGGGTGTCGAAGTCCGGTTCTCCCACTTCCATATGGACCACATGGATGCCAGAGCGCTCCATGCTGTGGGCCTTTTCCAGCACGTCCATGACAATAAAAGGAGTGATTTCCCGGGTGCGTTTGGATATTATGACAAGATTCCTTTGTTGTCGATTACAGAGTCCCTTGAAATCAGAAGGCGACTCCAATGTCAAATCACCTTGTTAAGAGGATACTCAATAATCCCCTCCGCCCCATTTCTTATCAGTTCCGGGATAAGATCTCGGACCACAGAGGATGCCACCACGGTCTCTACCGCAAACCAGTCCGACTGATAAAGAGGAGATACAGTGGGAGCATTAAGGCTGGGAAGCAGCTTAACAACCTGGTCCAGTTTTGCCTTGGGCACATTGGTCTTAAGCCCCACCATCTGTTCGGCCCGCAGGGCGCCCTTGAGAAGAAGGGCGATATGCTCGATCTTTTCTTGTTTTTCTGCGTTGCCCCATGCCGCATGATTAGCGATCAACTTGGTGTTGGTTTGAAGCAATTCGTGGATGATCTTAAGTCCGTGGGCCTTTATGGTTGAGCCTGTTTCAGTAACTTCTACAATTGCATCGGCCAGGCCTGAGACCGCTTTGGCCTCAGTAGCGCCCCAGGAGAACTCCACTCTTACGTCAATACCTCGATCATGAAAGTACTTTCTTGTAAAATTTACCAATTCAGTGGCGATCTTTTTCCCTGAAAGGTCTTCCAATTTCTTGATTTCAGAATCATACGGAACGGCCAACACCCAACGGGCCGGCCTCTGGCTGACTTTTGAATAGACCAGATCTTCCACAGTGCGCACATCTGATTCGTTCTCGAGTATCCAGTCTATGCCGGTAAGTCCCGCATCCAGTGTGCCGCTCTCCACGTATCGAGACATCTCCTGGGCTCGACAGATGGCGCACTCAATACTCTCATCGTTGATTTCGGGGAAATAGCTCCGACCATTGACGTTGATCTTCCATCCGGAGTTCTTGAACAGTGCAATGGTGGCATCCTGAAGGCTCCCCTTGGGAATCCCCAGCTTAAGTTTGTCTTTCACTTTATTTGTATACCTCCTTGGGATCAAAAATCTTTTTGCCAGTGATCCGG
>DAOUWN010000275.1 GCA_030667105.1 Deltaproteobacteria bacterium | reverse complement strand
GCCTTAACCAACAAGGGGCTCAACCGCCTGTCCCCCCTCGCCCAAAGTCCTTCAAGGATGCTCATCTCCGGGTCTTGCCACTTGAAACGGAGCCCCCTTCCTCTTAGCCTGCCTCGAAGCATATGGATCTTTTCTCTGCTCTCGGCCGCCGAGATCTGGGGGCACCACTGAAATGGCGTGTGCGCCTTTGGAATAAAGGTGGAAACACTGACAGTAATGTTCTTTCTGCGCACGCCCGGAATACGAAGATTTTGAAGATCTCTCACCAGTTCAACAATGGCATCCAGGTCCTCTTGCGTCTCTGTTGGAAGGCCGATCATGAAGTAGAGCTTGATTAGCTGCCAGCCGAGTCCAAAGGCATTCTGGAGTGTTTCTTTGAGATCTCGCTCAGTAATATTCTTGTTGATAACGTCACGCAGCCGCTGGCTTCCAGCCTCCGGGGCTATTGTAAAGCCTGTCTTTCTGACGCGTTTGATCTGGGCCATGAGCGACTCAGTCAGACTTCCAACGCGAAGGGAAGGTAGCGAGACAGCAATCTTTTCCGGCTCGTATCGGTTCATTAGCCGCTCCATCAAGACCTGGATAGCGCCGTAGTCACCTGTGCTGAGAGATAGAAGAGAAAGGTCGTCATATCCGGTACTGGCCAGCGCCCTTTCCGCCAGGGCCAAAACCTTGTCAGGAGCACGCTCTCGCACAGGACGATAAATCATCCCGGCCTGGCAAAACCGGCACCCCCGTGTGCATCCACGGCAGATCTCCAGGCTGAGCCTGTCGTGGATGGGTTTTCCAAAGCCTATCACAGGACGATCCGGATACGGGACCTTGTTGAGATCGCAAACGAGGGCCTTACGCACAGTGTTATGCCCGGAAAATCGATGCGTGAGCGCCTGCAAACCCCTGGAGTCCCAATCTGGTCTAAAAAAAGAAGGGACATAAACGCCCTGTAACAGCGACCACCGTTCAAGAAGTTCTTGCCGATCGTCTCCTCCCCCCTCTTTCCATTCCAGTAATACCTCTACCAGCTCAACCACCACTTCTTCACCATCCCCTATGACCATGGCGTCGAAAAAGTCGGCCAGAGGCTCTGGATTGAATGTGCAGGGGCCACCGCCCAGCACAAAAGGATGCGAGTTTCCACGGTTTCTTGAATAAAACGGAATGTCCGATAGGCCTAACATGCTTAAAATATTTGTGAAATTAAGCTCATACAACAGGCTGAAGCCTATGATATCAAAATCTGAAAGGGGGGTATGCGTTTCAAGGGAGCATAAGGAAGTGTGGGGGGCCCGAAGCTCGGCTTCCAGATCAAGACCCGGGGCAAACACCCTTTCCGCTGCTATGCCTTCTTGGGCATTCAGAATATGGTATAGTATTTGAATGCCCACATGAGACATTCCCACCTCGTAGAGGTCTGGAAAGGCCAGAGCGACTCGGAGCCGCACCTGCCCCGGGTCCTTTCGGATAGCGTTGACTTCCGAGCCCAGGTAATGGCTCGAATGGCGAACAAGTGGCAATATGTCGTCCAAGGATTGACGGCTCATGGTTTCCCTGTTATCAATCTCTTTACAGCCATAAAGGGAGATCTTCTTTGAAAGATCCCCCTTTTGACGTTACGCACCGGGGTAACTATTGTAGCGACTCAAGATAGTCTGTCAAGTGACGATCAAACGTCTGAGATGAAAGAGGTGTCTGTTCTGATGAATGACTTTCGACGTCGTTGTCCGAACCTTGCAGTCCTTTTCGTGGTTCTGGGCATGGTTATCGCGATATCGGGCAACTGCTGGTCTGCTTCTTATTCGCGAGAAAGTGCAGTCGTTAAGGCCGTCAGGAAGATTAGTCCGGCCGTAGTTAATATTAGCAGCGAATATGAAGTAGCTCAGCGCTCCAATCCCTTCTTTGATTCTCGCGTTGATCCGTTCTTTGATTCTTTTTTCAGGGATTTCTTTGAACCCCGTTACCGGCGACGTTACAAAGGAACCAGCCTGGGCTCAGGAGTAATCATTGACGGAGAACGGGGCTACATACTGACCAATGAGCACGTGATCGCGAGAAGCACTAAGATCAAGGTGGTGCTAAAAGATGAGCGGGAATTTCAAGCTGAACTGGTGGGGGCGGCGCCGGATTTTGACCTGGCTGTCTTGAAAATACAATCCGATAAAACATTGCCGGCCATTGAGATGGGCAATTCTGATGACCTCATGATTGGAGAAACCGTCATTGCTATCGGCAATCCATTCGGGTTTTCCCACACAGTAACTACGGGCGTCATAAGTGCATTGAACCGTTCTGTTCAGGCAGAGGACCGGACCTATAGGGATTTCATACAGACCGACGCTTCCATCAATCCAGGCAACAGCGGGGGCCCTATTCTAAACATCAATGGCGACCTCATCGGGATCAACACCGCCATCTATTCAAAGGCCCAAGGGATAGGTTTTGCCATACCCATCAATAAGGCCAGGCGGGTCATGGATGATCTGATAAAATACGGCGAAGTGCACATCCCTTGGCTCGGTCTGTCCGTACAGGATCTTGACCCGAGGCTTACGCGCTACTTCAAGACGCCACAGGGACAAGGCGTTCTCGTATCCGATGTCACAAGAGACAGCCCGGCCCATGAAGCAGGTCTTCAACCTGGCCATGTGGTCACTGCCGTCGGGAAAAAGCGAGTGACTTCCAAAGAGACCTACCTCGCCTTGATCAGAAATTTTGCTGCTGAAGACGTAATTCCATTAACGGTGTGGAAAGATGACCAATCTCATGTCATTCAGGTTCGTTCCAGCACATTCCCCGAAGAGCTGGCCGAAGAATGGGCATATGAGTTTCTTGGTGTACGAATCCAGGAGATATCCACAATCCTGCGTCTCAGATTTAGGATAGCGGCAAAAGACGGGGTAATGGTAACCGAGCTACGCTCAGGCTCGTATCTGGATAGAATCGGCGCGCGAAGCGGCGATGTCATCCGCAGGATCAACGATGTGGTGGTAAAAGACCTGAATGATTTCCGGAAGGCCGTGATCAAGTATCGGCTGAAGGAATCAGCAGTCTTCCTGATACAGCGAGGCAATCAGCAGTATTACGTCACGGTTAAACTGCAGTGATGAAATTCGGAAAAAATGCACTCCAGACTTTGAAGGCGCTTTTTGCGCTTCTGCTTGTCGGTTCTCTTTTTTCGGCTGCCTGTTCTCGCGATTTGGCCCTGCAGGAAATCCGAAAATCAGGGACAGTTACCATGGTAACCCGCAACAACGCACATTGCTATTATACATACCGCGATCAGGACATGGGTTTTGAATACGACCTTGCAAAGGCCTTTGCCGATTTTCTG
>DAOUWN010000110.1 GCA_030667105.1 Deltaproteobacteria bacterium | reverse complement strand
CTTTGAGGTTCAATATCCCTTTGCCCATGAAGATAGAGAATAGCTATGTATTCAGCTTAAAGGATATGCCTGTAGAGTTGCCCGGCACACTGGATCTTCATCCAAAACGTTATGCAATAGGTTTTGTTGCTGACAGGGATTACTTCACCTATGCCAACGATTACATGAAAAATAGACCGCCGGCCGGCGAGGGATTCAAAGATATTATCTTCCGAAATGCCCGGTTGCTGGGAAGGCTGACCTCTTTGGGCATTGTCCATTCCGCCCCCATCCCGCTCTTTCATAACCGGGTTCAAAGGGGCAGAAGAAGAGATCATGGCCTCTACGAATGGTTCCGAGCAGGCAGGCTTGACAGATGGCTCGATTCCTGCTCCTATCCCAATCTTGGTCTTACGGGCATCAGGGACTTCGAACACTTCATTACCTTCAAAGGCCCGAACCGGCATCTTTACCGCCATATTGGCAGCCATATCTTGAGCCTGTTGTTGCTTGCAGGCAGCTATTTTCGCAACAAGAATAGAGCCAGAAAGGGATTTGACAAGCACGGAAAGCCAGTGGATGCCCGCGACCTTTTTGACAAACCAGTCCTTAAGAAGATCATACAAAGCATTTTTCTCAATTACTACCATGGCTTTGTAGAAACAGAATTCACGGGAGACCTGCCTTTCAATCTCGATGAGCTTACTTGCCGGATGATTGATGAAATGGGTGTAGATCGTCATATGGAAGAGATGTTAAGAGTTGCAGACCAAAAGGAAATGACCAAAGAAGAATTCAGGTTTTTCTTGCAAGAGAGGGGATATTGTGACGATGAGATAGACAAACTTCATAAAGGAATTAAAGACATTGTTCTTCACACCGGTCCACATCTGGGTGGATTCAACGAAAGCATATCTCTACCTGAACTCATCGAGTCAGTAGGCACAATGTCTGCTTTGTGTATTGTTGGCAGATATTGGAGAGAACACTTCTGACATCATATCTTGGCGAGTTCCCTTTCTATCTCGTCAAAAATGTCCTCCATCTTGTACAAAATTTGATCAACCTTAGCCAAATGCCAGTCGGCAACTTGCTCTTCTATTCCTTCATAATACCGGTGCAGAGTAGTCCTGTGCTGAAGAAGGATTTCTCTGAAAGGTGGGTCCCCTTCCAGTTCATAGAGCAGCCTGTCAAACCTTCCCACAATTTCAAACAGGCAAGGCCCTTCTTCCACCCATGCCTCGTCCACGAAACTAAGGCGACGGGCAATTTCGGGGTAGGCTTCACCCAGACCTTTCTTGTAATAGGGAAGAATGCTCACTTTCATTTGCATGTATTTACTCATCATGTATCACTCCTACTTACGCACCGGCACTGCCAGGCTCAGGTATCTTCCATTTTCTTCAAACATCACTTTCTTGTCCACCATCATTTTCAAGAAAGGCACGATCTTCTCCTCTCCCGCTTTTGGAAAGCGGGCCGCGATGCTCTTAAGGGAACGATGCTGTTCACAGAAAAGGTAAATCGCCCTGGACGTTCCCACAAGACGGTGCGTCAACGGGGCTGCCTGAAAACGCCTCTCGCGGATGATCAAAAAATCTCGTCCATCGCGAAAGCTAAGGATGGGGGAACAGGAAGGGCCTTGGTGGAGTTTGTCATAAACCCTTTTCCAAGCCCTCATTTTTTTCTTCACGGGTTGCCACAGTTTTCTTTGATATGAAAGGTCACCCCTGTAGGACTGGATCATAAAACGCATCGACCGGCAAATATCAGGTGTGAACATGAGCGCATAGTAAGGATGATTAAAGGTTGCCTTCAGACCAAAGGAACCGGGATTTTGCCACACCGGACTTCCAAAGCCAAGCCAAAAATGGACAAATCTCAAGGGCCGAAAAGGCAGGGCAAATTCAAGGGCACGAAGGGTCTCATCCACATCTTCAGCATCGCTACCCGGAAAACGGACGATGAGATTTGAGATGTTTGAAATCCCCAACTCTTCACAGTGCTTCATGGTTTCCAGGTTCTGGATGGCTGTGGTGCCCTTGTTGAGTTTCTCAAGGAGTCGAGTGCTCAACGCTTCAATGCCGATCTGGACCTTGTGGGTTCCCGCAGCCTTCATGGCATTGAGAACGTCACGTGGCGTGGTCGCCCTGAGCTCTGCAAAAAGGCGGAAGTCCTTTTCCAGCGCACCAAGTTGGGAAAATATCTCCTTGGACTGGCGCAGCGGAAGCAGGTTATCCATAAAGGCCACAGAAAGGGCCTTGTACTTTGTGGTCAAGTAATCAACCTCAGAGACTATTTGAGACACGCCCTTGGATCTGTACCCATTCCACTGAAGATTCAAGTTACAAAAGGTACACCCCCCCGTGCGTTTTGAAGAACCCTTTGCAGACCGCCACCAGCATCCCCTGGATACTTCAGCAGGAAGGGTCGGGAAAAACCTCTTTTCAGGATCCAGTGTCTTTACGAGATAAAAGTAGTCGTCATAGTCCGGGGGCGGCAGGCTGTTAAGATTTTCCAGTTGATAAAAGGTGACAGTGGGATCGGCTTCTCTCCCTTGCCTCGTGACAACACCCGGGATAGGAGGAAAATCATCATTCCCCAGCGAGTCTCTCGCTTGACGAATAAGTGTGCTCAGTGGGAGCTCACCTTCGCCATTTATCGCAAAGTCCACGTCGGGAAAAGACTTCAGGAGTCCAGGGATCATGTCCCCGGCAAATGTGGAACCGCCCACCACAATAGGCAAATGAGGAAACCCCTGCTTGATACACTTGATGAAATAAAGCGATGAGGTGAGCTGACAGAGACAGATGGAAAAACCCGCAAGCCCGCATCTCGCCCAGTCCACGGCACGGATAAGTCCATCAGACGCATCCTTGATCTCAGAGGTCAGGGCATCGAAATCAACGTTGCGAAGCTCCGCCTGGCCCTTTGCCTCGCCGTAAAAAATCTTTTTGATCTCTTTCTTACGTTCAGGAAATAACAAGGCGCCATACACGGACTCTGCCAGCCATGTCCTTTCCGAAATCGCCTGGTAGAGCTTGTACCCAATCCTTTCCGCCACCTTAAGATAGAAATGAAGTGCCTGTACGTTCAGATCAGGAAACCGGCCTTTCAAATAGGCCTTCAGCGCACCAAGCTGAATAGAAGGCCGGCTGTAAAGGGGCCATGGCGTTGAAACCAAGGCAATACGTTCGAGTTGATCCCCGCGCTCTGTCTTCATCTTAGATCCATGTCCAGTTCTTGCAACTCTTTGATCTGATCTCTGAGTGTTGCGGCCCTTTCAAAGGCCAAATCCTTTGCTGCCCCTTTCATCTCTTCCTCAAGCCCCAGGATGATTTTCTCAAGCTCGTCCCCTGATTTGTATTTGACAGAAGGTTCTGAAACCGCCGGCACGGTCACGTAGTCGGCCTCATAGACGGAGGTGAGGATGCTGGTTATCTCCTTTTGTATGGTCTCTGGAGTGATACCGTGTTTCTTATTATAGGCCGCCTGAAGGCTTCGTCTCCGGTTTGTCTCATCAACGGCCTTCTGTATGGAACGTGTCACACGATCTGCGTAGAAAATCACTGTGCCAAAAACGTTTCTTGCAGCCCGACCACAGGTCTGGATCAGAGACCGCTCCGAACGAAGAAACCCCTCTTTGTCAGCATCCAGGATGCCTACGAGGCTGACCTCAGGCAGGTCCAGGCCTTCTCTGAGAAGATTGATGCCCACGAGTACGTCAAAGACCCCCAGACGAAGGTCGCGAATAATCTCGGTTCGTTCCATGGTCTTAATATCAGAGTGAAGGTAACGGACCCGAACGCCCAAATCCTCGTAATAGTCCGTGAGATCCTCTGCCATGCGTTTGGTTAGCGTGGTCACCAGGACCCTTTCATTCCGTTCTTCCCTAACCCTGATCTCTTCAAGCAAATCGTCCACCTGGTCTTCAGCCGGCCTGATGATAATCCTTGGATCAATGAGCCCGGTCGGACGTATGACCTGCTCCACAACACGACCCTCGGCCTTCTCAATCTCATAGTCTCCAGGAGTGGCCGACACAAAGATAACCTGTGAGACCTTTTGGGTGAATTCCTCAAAGTTCAGTGGCCTGTTGTCCAGGGCTGAGGGAAGCCTGAACCCGTATTGCACCAAGGTCTCCTTTCGGGATCGATCTCCGTGGTACATGCCTCGGAGTTGAGGCACCCCAATATGGCTCTCATCAATAAAGAGTAGATAGTCTTTTGGGAAGTAGTCAAGCAGGGTCGGGGGCGGCTCTCCAGCGTTTCTTCCCGTCAGATGTCGCGAGTAGTTTTCAATGCCGTGACAGTAACCGAGTTCCTGCATCATCTCCAGGTCAAAATTGGTGCGCTCCTCGATACGTTGCGCCTCAATCCATTTCTTGGCTGCCCTGAAATGATCAATACGCCCCTTAAGTTCCTCTTTGATGGATTTCACCGCATTCTTCAGAGTTACTCTCGAAGCCACGTAATGACTGGCTGGAAAGATGACTACTTTTTCAATCAACCTCAGGACTTTGCCCAAAAGCGGGTCTATTTCATGGATTTGCTCAAGGGTATCACCGAAAAACTCAATGCGAATGGCCTTTTGATCCTCATAGCTCGGGAAAATCTCCACGCGGTCTCCCCTTACGCGAAAGGTGTCGCGATGGAAATCATAGTCGTTTCGGGTGTACTGCATGGAAACGAGCCTGCTGAGCATCACATCTCGCTCAATGGTAGCCCCGGGCTTGAGTTCAAGGCACATTTCAAGGTAGTCTTCAGGGGCTCCGAGGCCAAAGATGCACGATACGCTGGCTACAACGATCACGTCACGGCGGGCAAGGAGAGACCGGGTGGCCGAGTGCCGTAACCTGTCAATCATCTCATTGATCGAAGCATCTTTTTCAATGTAGGTGTCAACTGCAGGCAGGTACGCCTCAGGCTGGTAATAGTCATAGTAGCTAACGAAAAATTCGACGGCATTTTCAGGAAAGAGCGTATTGAACTCGCCGTAAAGCTGGGCGGCCAGCGTTTTGTTAGGGGCAATGACCAGGGTGGATTTCTGGACCTGGGAAATCACATGTGCCATGGTGAAGGTTTTGCCGGAACCTGTCACACCCAGGAGCACCTGGTTGCGCCCCCCCTGCGTTACGCCCTTGCTCAGCGCTTCAATGGCCTTGGATTGGTCGCCTTTTGGCGCAAAACCGGAGATCAACCTGAAGGAAGACAATGAACAGCTCCGCTGCGCTCCATCCGCCTGAGGCAGAGGACAACAGCATGTTGGAACGCCACAAAGTTGGAACGGAAAAAAGCAGTGCGGTTTTCACTGTTCTCATACTTCATGATTACATCATGCCAGTATTTCACTTGGCTAAGTCTTGATCTTCCAGATTGTCCTATCCGGCCGATCCTCAAGCACAATGTTCATGGCGGCAAGCTGATCACGAATCTGGTCAGCCCGGGCCCAATCCTTCTGCTGCCTCGCTTCGATCCGCTCAGCGACGAGTCCCTCCACCAAGGTCGCATCAATTGTCTCATCCTCTAAGGCCTTAGCCTTCTTCTGTTCAAAGAAATGAGAAGGCGACTCTGTCCCAATTCCGAGAACCTCTCCCACACGCACCAAATCTGCCCGGACAGACCTAAGCATTGCCTGATCCAGCGCCTCCCCTTTTTCTCCCGTATCATCCATAACCCGGTTCAGCCGTCGCGCTGTGTCAAACACAAGTCCAATGGCCCTGGCTGTGTTAAAATCATCATCCATGGCCTCGCAACACCGTACCCAAAGGTCCCCTGGTTCTTCTTCATCAAGATCAGGCGCATCGATCCCTGTGGATTGGGCCATCCTCCCGAACAAGGCATATATCTTCTCAAGGCCGGTTTCAGCCTCTGTCATGGCCTTTTTTGTGAAATCGACCGGGCTTCGATAGTGATTGGAAAGGAGAAACAGGCGAACCGTCTCAGGGCGATACTGTTTCAGAATGTCCTTGATCATCAAGAAGTTCCCGAGCGATTTGGACATCTTCTCCTGGTCAATCTGAACAAAGCCGTTGTGTATCCAGAAATTCACAAAGGTCCCTCCGAAGGCTCCTTCAGATTGGGCAATCTCGTTTTCGTGATGTGGAAACACCAAGTCCTTGCCCCCACCGTGGATATCAAAGGGCTGCCCCAGAAAGTGTTTGCTCATGGCCGAGCATTCTATGTGCCAGCCTGGACGACCTTTTCCCCAGGGGCTGTTCCACACAGGCTCGCCTGGTTTGGCCCCCTTCCAAAGGGCAAAATCGAACGGATTCCGTTTGTTCTCGTCGACCTCCACCCTGGCCCCCGCCTGCATATCCTCTAACCTGCGACCCGAAAGCTTGCCGTAACCCTTGAAACGTTCCACCGCGTAAAAGACGTCGCCTCCAGCCTCATAGGCCAGTCCTTGCTCAAAGAGGCGCTGGATCAAACTGATGATCTCGGGAATATGCTCTGTGGCTCTCGGCTCCTCAGTTGGCCGCTCCACCCTGAGGGCATCCATGTCTTCATAGAATTCATGAATATACTTTTCTGACAGTTCGTTGGTCGAAATGCCCAGTTCGTTGGCCCGGTTAATAATCTTGTCATCAATGTCAGTGAAATTCCGCACATAAGTAATGTCATAGCCTGTGGCCTTGAGATAGCGGACAATCACATCGAACACGACCACAGAACGGGCGTGGCCAATATGACTTGCATCGTAAACCGTGGGCCCACACACATAGATCTTGACCTTGCCAGGCTCTATAGGCTCAAAGATCTCCTTTTTCCTGGTCAAGGTGTTGTAGATTTTCAGCATAGCCAACTGTCCGTTGAACCCGTTTCTAATTCCTCAATCCCTGCGATGTTTTCAAGCCGTCTAGGCGCAATCCCCAAATTCCTCAATTATTTGTGAGCAGGGAATAAGGGCTCGCTCGAAAATAACTTCACATTTTGATGCGCCGATCCATCCCGCCTGGCTGCGTTGCTCGTCGGTTAAATAGCTTGCTATTCGCCCTCCTCGCGCCTTGCCATGCGTGCGCCTCGACTCCTGAAAATGTAAAT
>DAOUWN010000137.1 GCA_030667105.1 Deltaproteobacteria bacterium | reverse complement strand
CGAATAGCAAGCTATTTAACCGACGAGCAACGCAGCCAGGCGGGATGGATCGGCGCATCAAAATGTGAAGTTATTTTTGAGCGAGCCCTGAGGATTTACCTGATGGCAGGCTTGTGCGGATCTGTAAAGATTTCCCTGACAAGTATCTCGACCCTCAAGGGTTTTCTGGATCAGGTAAAGGGTCTGTTGTTTCTGCAAGGCCCATGCAGGAGCAAGAAGCGCAGATGGGTCAGGATCTCCGGTAAGGCGCTGTATGATCATGTCGGGACAAAGACGTTCCATAAAAGCGACAACCCACTCCGCGTATGTATGCTGGTCAATGGTCTGGCAAGCGCCTTCCTGGTAAAGCTGTGCCAAGGGTGTCCCTTTTGAGATATACAGACTATGGATCTTGATGCCGTGTATCCCAAGGTCTGCAATGGCTGAGGCTGTATCAAGGATGTCCTCCTTGGATTCACCGGGAAGTCCTAAAATGACGTGCGCGCAAATCAGTATGTTTCGGCCCCGGGTCATGCGAACAGCACGTACGAAATCTTCGAACGTGTGACCACGATTAATTGTCTTCAGCGTTCGATTGTGTGCGGACTGAAGCCCGTACTCCATCCAGACCATATGAGTCTCTGCGTAGCGCTCAATAAGACTAAGTTTTTCCTTATCGATGCAGTCCGGTCTTGTCCCAATAGCAAGTCCTACAATATCTGAGTCTGCCAGGGCCTCATCGTAGCGCTTTTGCAGGATATCACATGGCGCATACGTATTGGTAAATGCTTGAAAATATGCAAGGAACTTCTTGGTCTTGTAGCGGACAGCCAGTCGTGCCTTGCCTTGTTCAACCTGGTCCCTAATTGATCGGCTCCTGCCTCCTGCGCCGGAGCCTGAGCCCTTACTGTCGCAGAAGATACATCCGGCGGAGGATATTGTTCAGTCCCTGTTCGGGCAAGAAAAACCCGCATCTATGGTGATCTTCTGGACCCTGCAGCCGAATTCCTTCCTGAGATAACTGTTGAAGTCATTATAGCGTTTTGCCATCACGGTTCACTAACCTGGATCCGGCGTTGGCGGAACGCCGAAGATGACTGATTCTACCACGAAAGCACGAAGACGCGAAAAGGCAGGACTACATTACATCGCGGAACGATTTTATACTTGGTTGCGCACCCTTCGTTGAGCCCTTTCCACGGCGCCTCAAGTTGTCATGTTTTGGCCGAAGCCGTGCCACGACACAGACAGGTTTACTTACCGCTGCTTCCTTCCGGATCTGACGGGGTTGGTAACCGTCTGTTGCGTGGTGCCCGACCAGGGACACCTCTTGGGACATGGAACCATGGACCCGCAAAAGGGGATTCAGCCCCGCATAAGCGGATTTCGGGTGACAGGACACCGCTAGCTTCCCGCCTAGCGCAACCAAGTGTTGTATTTATATCCCAACAGGAGTTCGATTTCAACCGCAAAAAAAGTGATGACCCTTTTCCCTTGACTTAGGGCTCGCCCAAAAATAACCTCTTCGAAAACTTAAATATTTCGTAACATTGAGTGCCATGCTTGGAAAAGAAGAGTCTTTTTGCGCGGCCGTTGACGCTATTATCCGCCGTTACCATATGTTAGAGCCTGGCGACACCGTTCTGGTTGGCGTATCAGGTGGACCGGACTCCGTCGCACTCCTTCACTGCCTCGTAGACCTGAGGGCTGTGTGGTCTCTTGATCTGGTAATCGCCCATCTCAATCACCAACTTCGAGGAACAACTTCAGACCAGGAAGCAGCGTTTGTTGAAAGACTGGCTTCAAGACTGGAAATTCCGTGTGAAATCGGTTCAAGAAATGTGGGCTCCTATAGCGCCGAACACCGGCTGTCAATTCAGGAGGCAGCCAGAGACGTTCGTTACGCCTTTTACGATGAGGTGGCAGCCAAGTACGGGGCCAAGAAGATCGCTCTTGGGCATCAGGCAAATGACAATGCCGAGTCCGTTCTTATGCACCTGCTGCGAGGAACAGGTCCCAGAGGGCTGGCAGGTATGCCGCCAGTGCGCGAAGGTCGCATTATACGGCCACTCATAGACATAACCAGGAATCAGATATTGCAGTTTCTGGAACAGCGCGGCCTGAAATATATGCGGGATCATTCCAACGTGGACATCAAATATCTCCGCAATAGAATCCGCCACCAACTCTTGCCTGCCCTTGAGAATAACTATAATCCCAAGGCGATTGGCGCTTTGACTCGCCTAGCCTCTATTGTGCGGAAAGAAGAGGATTTCTGGGATCAGCAGGTTAAAGATGCTTTTCAAAATCTTCTATTGGAACAAACAACAGATCGTATAACTCTTTCGGCCCCGGGCCTGGCCAGTTTGCACCCAGCTCTATTGCGGCGACTGGTACGCTTCAGCGTGTTGTCACTTAAAGGCAGCCTGAAGCGACTGGGGCACAGCCACGTGGAAGCAGTGGTCCAGCTCACCCGCAGGCCCATGCCTTCAGGATGGCTTGACCTGCCCCACCAAGTTGGCGTGGTTCGTGATGGCGAGGAGGTCACGTTCTTATTAGGGAAACCCGAAGAACCACCTCGTTTCCAATATCACATAGCCGGCCCAGGAACCACGTTCATCCGGGAAATTGGCACATTTCTCAGGCTCTCTGCTTGTGAGTCAAGCGCAGCGGCTGAGCCAGGAGAATACCCTCCCACCACGGCATTTTTTGACCTGCAGGCGATATCTTTTCCGATAATTGTTCGAAACTTCAAGAAGGGGGACCGATTCAGGCCTCTGGGAATGTCAGGCTCTCAAAAGGTCAAGGCCTTTTTTGTCAACCACAAGGTTTCCAGGTCAAAGAGGCAGCGTTGCCCTCTACTGCTCAGCAGCGGCAGGATCATATGGGTGGGGGGATACCGCATTGACAATTCAGCCAGGATTACGGAAAAAACGAAGAGAGTTCTAAAGGCCGAGCTCCTGCCGGAATAATCGATATCGCCTGGCCTCCGGCCTCCGGCCCGTAGGGCCTACGCTCCGGAGGAAAAAAAAGCCTTTATCCCCGCCGCTTATCGTAGCCCGAAATCACAGTTTCAGGGAATTACCAGGACTTATTGAGAAGTTACGGACTTTTTTGAGAAGTTACTAAAAAGATTGAAAAGGGTTACATATTGTATTATGTTTATTTTTTTGATACTTAAAGCATTGACTGAATAGTCAAGGAGGTCACTTTATTGAATCCTTTTTATAAGAATCTAGCCCTGTGGCTGGTAATAAGTCTTGTCATGATCCTACTCTTTAACTTGTTCAACCAGTCGAGGGTCCAGGACAGAGAAATCACCTATACGGAATTCATGTCACGGGTGGAAAAAGGGCTTGTGGCGGGTGTCCTCATTCAGGGGCAAGAGATTTCCGGCTCCGACGTGAATGGCCTTCGTTTCAAGACCTTTGCTCCCCAGGATGCGGACCTCATCAAAATCCTGCGAAGTCACGGGGTCACCATCAAGGTCAAGCCCCCTGCCGAATCCCCATGGTATATGACCATACTGGTATCCTGGTTTCCGATGATTCTTCTGATTGGCGTGTGGATATTCTTTATGCGGCAAATGCAGGGAGGAGGAGGCAAGGCCCTGTCTTTTGGAAAAAGCAGGGCAACACTTCTTTCGGACAAGTCTGCAAAGGTAACCTTTGACGATGTGGCCGGCATAGATGAGGCCAAGGAAGAGTTAGGTGAGATCATCGACTTTCTGAAAGACCCTAAGAAGTTTACCCGCTTAGGTGGCAGAATCCCAAAGGGCGTGCTTCTCATGGGAGCGCCGGGCACTGGCAAAACCCTTTTGGCAAGGGCTATTGCCGGAGAGGCTAGCGTTCCTTTCTTCAGCATTAGCGGTTCGGACTTCGTGGAGATGTTTGTGGGAGTTGGGGCGTCCCGGGTCAGAGACCTGTTTGTTCAGGGGAAAAAGCACGCCCCATGCATCATTTTTATCGACGAAATCGACGCCGTGGGCCGACACAGGGGCGCTGGCCTTGGAGGGGGGCACGATGAAAGAGAACAGACCTTGAACCAACTCCTGGTGGAGATGGATGGATTTGAATCCAACGAAGGCGTGATTCTCATATCGGCCACAAACCGACCCGACATCCTGGACCCCGCTCTCATGCGCCCCGGACGTTTTGACCGCCAGGTCGTTGTGCCTGTTCCTGATGTGAGGGGACGTGAAGGGATTCTCGATGTCCACAGCCGTAAGACACCTTTGGCGGACGATGTTGATCTGGCTGTCCTTGCACGGGGCACACCTGGATTTTCCGGCGCAGACCTTGAAAACATGGTCAACGAAGCCGCGCTTCTGGCAGCCCGGTCTGACAAGGATCTTTTGGAGATGGCTGACTTTGAGGAGGCCAAAGATAAAGTGCTCATGGGAACAGCCCGCAAGAGTATGATCATAAGCGATGAGGAAAAGAAGAATACCGCATATCACGAGGCGGGGCACACGCTGGTGGTCAAAATGCTCCCCGGCACCGACCCGATTCACAAAGTCACTATCATACCCAGGGGTCGTGCCATGGGACTCACTCAACAACTGCCCATAGATGAAAAGCATACCTATCCGAAAAAATACCTTCTGAACAATCTTGTCGTGCTTATGGGTGGACGGGCAGCAGAAGAACTGGTCCTCAACGAGATGACAACAGGCGCTGGAAACGACATTGAGCGGGCCACAGAGACTGCCCGAAAGATGGTCTGCGAGTGGGGCATGAGTGAAAAGCTGGGTCCCCTGACCTTTGGCCAAAAAGACGAGCAGATCTTCTTGGGAAGGGAGTTTGCTCAACATCGGGATTACAGTGAGAATACAGCCGTTCTCATCGACCAGGAGGTTTCGCTGCTGGTGTCAGCGGCGTACGAAAGGGCGAAAAAAATTCTCCAAGAAAATATCGATACACTCCACACCATTGCTAATGCTCTGCTCGAAAGAGAGACACTGGTGGAAAGTGATATCGATGCCATCATTGCAGGAGCTGTTCCGGCTGGAGGTGAATCAAAGGAAAAAGAGGCCAAATCCGAGGCACAGGGTGAAGGCAAAGCACGGGCAACAGGGCAACTCCGACCGCTTCCCGGCTAGTGCCCATGGATAAAGCATTGCTTTTTGAGCTTCAATGCGGCCCTTTTTCTCTAACGCTGGGCAAGCGCTCGCTGATTATGGGTGTTGTGAATGTGACACCCGATTCCTTCTCAGACGGCGGTCTCTTTTTTGACAAGGAAGCAGCCATAGCCCACGGGCTGGCCCTTGCGGCAGCCGGGGCTGATATCATTGACGTGGGCGGGGAATCGTCGCGCCCATTTTCAGAACCGGTGCCGGCAGAAGAAGAGATTCGGCGCGTCGTCCCTGTTATTGAAGAACTCTCCGGCCGTTGTTCCGTTCCGATATCGATTGATACATACAAGGCACAAGTAGCAAGACGCGCCATTGCTGCAGGCGCTTCCATTGCCAATGACATAGGAGCACTCAGCCTTGATCAGGGCATGGCGGATCTGGTAGCTGAAACAGGTGTGGCCGTCGTCCTAATGCACATGAAGGGCACGCCAAAGACCATGCAGGCAGATCCCCACTATGAAGACGTGATTGGGGAAGTCAAAAGCTTTTTGGCCAGTGCGATTCTCAGAGCCGAACAGGCGGGCATTGACCGCACCAGAATCATAGTCGATCCCGGAATCGGTTTTGGCAAAACCGTGACACATAACCTGCTTCTTATCAAACACCTTTCAGCGTTTCATGCCTTGGGCGTTCCGGTTCTGATTGGACCTTCGCGAAAATCCTTTATTACAAAGATATTGGGCGACGGAGACGAGCGCCTGGAGGTGGGCACACAGGCTGCAGTAGCTGCTGCTGCCCTGAACGGCGTACACATAGTGCGCGTCCATGATGTGGAGAGGACAAAGCAGACCCTGAAACTTGTTGATGCCATCAGGAACGCGGCTGGCAATAGTGATTGACCCCATCAGAAAGTGTTTACAAAACAGTCAGGCCGGTGACAAATGACTGACACTACCCCGAAAAGGCGCTATTATGCCATTGCAGCGCCAGCTGTTGCTCTCATGGTCCTGATTGGAGTGGGCCTGCTTTTTTTCGGAAGGAACGACAAAGTCACGCTCCCCGTATCCGTGAGATTTACGCATATTCCCCGTGAACTCCTTGTAGTGGGAAACGTTCCCGTGCTGGAGGCCTTGGTCAAGGGTCCTTCAGGGCTTCTAAAAGGCCTCAAGGACTTGCAGTTGAGTTATGAGATTGATCTGGCCTCGACTGAACCAGGGCGGCAATTCATCAAGATTTTACCTGAGACGATCACAGTGCCCCAT